>NZ_VUKI01000019.1:0-79095 GCF_008385775.1 Staphylococcus sp. GDX7P312P
TTTTCTTTTTTTTGGTAGCTAATAATTAGATATGTACTTGCGCCATTTTTGTATTCAAACATAAATATTGGACTGATGATTTTTTAGTAATCAGTCCACTTTATTATAGAGCCTTTTTTCAAGTTTATATTAATTTAGTGCATTAATTTCATGACATTAAAAGATTTTATATTAGAAGAATTTATTTTTTTAATTAAAGAGTAAATAACATTGTCGTGATGAATAAAAATATATGATAAAATAGCAATTGCTAAGATAAAGACTGAGGTGTTAATATGATTGGAATTATAGGAGCTATGGAAGAAGAAGTAGCTATACTAAAAGACAAATTAACAGATATGAATGAAATTTCTGTTGCACATGTAAAGTTTTATAGAGGGAAATTAAATTCAAAAGAAGTAGTGTTAACTCAGAGTGGTATTGGCAAAGTAAATGCTGCTATTTCAACTACGTTATTAATTGAAAAATTTAATCCAAACCTAATCATCAACACTGGATCTGCCGGTGCATTAGATGAGAGTTTATCTGTTGGAGATATGTTAATTAGTAATGATGTTGTTTATCATGATGTTGATGCAACAGCATTTGGCTATAAACTGGGTCAAATACCTCAAATGCCATTAGAATATAAGTCAGATCAAGAACTACTTAAATCGGCAGAAACAGTAATTAATAAAAAAAATTATAATGCTAGAATTGGCCAAATTGTTAGTGGTGATAGCTTTATTGGTAGTGTAGAGCAGCGATTAACAATTAAACGACAGTTTCCTGAGGCTATGGCTGTTGAAATGGAGGCAACTGCAATTGCACAAACTTGCTATCAATTTCATGTTCCTTTTATAGTTACACGTGCAGTCTCAGATTTAGCTAATGGTAAAGCAGACATATCTTTTGAAGAGTTTCTTGGCGAAGCCGCAAAATCTTCAAGTTCAATTGTTGAAGCATTAATCAAAGTTTTATAAATAATAATAAAGGTGATAAATAAATGGGACTAATAAAAAAATATTTTATGCCAAACGACTACGTTAAGTCTGTATTTCAAATCGACATTGAAAAGTTAGCTGAGGCTGGTTTTAAAGGTATTATCACAGATTTAGATAATACCTTAGTGGGTTGGGATGTTAAATCTCCAACTATAGAGATACAACAATGGTTTAAAAGAGCAAATGAGTTAGGTATCACAATTACAATTGTATCTAACAACAATGAAGATAGAGTGTCTAGTTTTTCTAAAGATCTAGATGTGGATTTTATTTTCAAAGCTAGAAAACCTATGGGCAAAGCATTTAAAAAAGCTATTAAACATATGAATATTAAACCTGAAGAAACGATTGTCATTGGAGACCAAATGTTAACTGATGTATTTGGAGGCAATCGAAATGGTTTATATACAATTATGGTGGTTCCTGTTAAACGTACAGATGGTTTTATTACAAAGTTCAACCGTATTATTGAACGCCGCTTATTAAATTACTTTAAAAATAAAGGCTATATTACATGGGAGGAAAATTGATTGGATGACACATTAAAATGTATTGGCTGTGGTGCGCCACTTCAGTCCGAAGATAAAAGTGCACCTGGTTATGTTCCTGAACATAACCTTTTTAGAGAGGATGTTATTTGCCAACGTTGTTTTAGACTAAAAAATTACAATGAAATTCAAGATGTTGGAATGGATAGTGAAGATTTTTTAAATTTATTAAATGAACTGTCTGACCGAAATGGCATTATTGTTAATGTAGTTGACATATTTGACTTTGAAGGATCATTTATTAATGCTTTAAAACGAATAGTTGGTAACAAGAAGATTATTTTAGCTGCTAATAAACTAGATCTTCTACCAAAACAGATTAATAAACGACGAGTAAAAGAATGGCTTAAGAAAACTGCTAGAAAATATGGCTTAGATGCTGACGATGTTATATTAATATCTGCTCAAAAAGGTTGGGGAATCGATGATCTTCTAGCATCAATTGACCAAAATCGAAATAAACAAGATGTTTATATAGTCGGCACAACGAACGTAGGTAAATCTACACTTATAAATAAATTAATTGAACAAAGTGTAGGAGAGAAAGATGTAGTTACTACATCAAGATTTCCTGGTACTACATTAGACTTAATTGACATACCTTTAGATGAAAAAACGTTTATGTATGATACTCCTGGTATTATTCAATCTCATCAAATGACTCACTATGTTTCTGAAAAAGAGCTAAAAACAATCGTACCTAAAAATGAAATTAAACAAAGAGTTTTCCAACTTAATGAAGGGCAAACGTTATTCTTTGGTGGGTTATCTAGAATAGATTATGTCTCAGGTGGAAAAAGACCGCTAGTTTGTTATTTTTCAAATGATTTAAATATTCACCGTACCAAAACAGAAAAAGCTAATGATTTATGGCGAAATCAAATTGGAAATGTTTTAACACCACCAAATAATCCAGAACAATTTGATATGAGTGATACTAAAGCAGTTAGACTAGAGACTGGAAAAGAGAAGAAAGACATAATGATTTCCGGTCTAGGGTTTATAACCATTGAATCAGGTGCAAAAGTTATTGTACGTGTACCAAAAAATGTTGATGTAATCTTAAGAAATTCAATAATGTAAGGTGGATTATTTATGAATTATGCAGTGATAGGCGATCCAATTTCTCACTCTTTATCTCCAATAATGCATAATGCAAACTTTAAATCATTGGATATGCAAGATTCGTACGAAGCTTTGCATGTACGTAAAGAAGACTTCCATAATATACGTAATATTATAGAAGATAAGCGTATTGTTGGATTTAATGTAACAATTCCTTATAAAGAGAGTATTATTCAGTATCTTGATGAAATTGATGATCAATCAAAAGCAGTAGGAGCTGTTAATACTGTAAAAATTGTTGATAATAAATGGATTGGTTATAACACAGATGGAATTGGCTATGTTTCAGGTCTCAAACAAATATATCCTGATTTAGCTAATGCTTATATTCTTATTCTAGGTGCTGGTGGCGCAAGTAAAGGAATTGCTAATGAACTTAATAAGATTGTTCAACCTAAGTTAACAATCGCAAACAGAACGATGAGTAGATTTGAATCATGGGATATGACTATTAATGCTATTTCATTAAACCAAGCTGAACAATATTTAGATGAATTTGATATTATCATCAACACAACATCAGCAGGACTAGATAATAACGATGACACTGTTATAAAATTAGACAATCTATCATCTAGCACACTAGTCAGTGATATTATTTATATTCCATATAAGACTAAGTTATTAAAGGAAGCTGAACTTAAAGGTAACGTGATTCATAATGGTTTAGATATGTTTATAAATCAGGGCGCTGAAAGTTTTAAAATATGGACGGGAAAACAACCAAACTTAAAAGAAATGAAAAATACAGTATTAAGTAAATTACAAGGAGTTTAATATGTTAACAGGAAAACAAAAAAGATATTTAAGAAGTTTAGCTCACAATTTAGATCCTATTTTTCAAATTGGTAAATCAGGTATTAATGAAAATATGATTGCTCAAATCGATGATACACTTGAAAATAGAGAATTAATTAAAATACACGTGTTACAAAATAATTTTGATGATAAAAATGAATTAGCGGTAGCGTTAAGCAATGCAACTAAAAGTGAAATTGTACAGGTGATTGGTTCTATGATCGTAATATATAGAGAATCAGTTGATAATAAAGAAATTACATTACCATAAGTTATGAATAAGAAAACAATTGTTCTCTATGGTGGTCAATTCAATCCAATACACACTGCACACATGTTAGTTGCTAATGAAGTTTATCATCAACTTCAACCAGATAAATTTTATTTCCTACCAAGTTTTATGGCCCCTTTAAAAACTCACGATGAATATTTAGATGCTAAATATCGTATCAATATGATAAATTTAGCAATTAATGAATTAGGTTTTGGTGAAATTTGTGACATCGAACTTAACAGGAGAGGCCAAAGCTATACTTATGATACGATAAAAGATTTCGCAAAAAATGAAAAAAATGCTAAGATTTATTTCATTATCGGAACTGATCAGTATAAGCAACTAGATAAATGGTATGAAATTGATAAATTAAAAAAACTAATCACGTTTGTAGTCGTTAACAGAGATGTTAACTATCAAGAAATAGAAGATTCAATGATGGCAATTCAAATACCTAGAATGGATATTAGCTCTTCATTAATTCGAAATCGTGTAAAAAATAAACAACCAATAAATATCTTGGTTCCTCCTAGTATTCACGACTATATAAGAGAGGAAGGATTTTATGAAAATTGATAAAGCTATTGAACTTATTAAAGATAAACTACCTGAAAAACGATTCAAACATTCGTTGAGAGTAGCTGAAACTGCTGTAAAATTAGCAGAAATTTATGATGGTGATAAAGATAAAGCTAACTTAGCAGGTGTATTACATGATTATTGCAAATACGATGATTTAAGTACTATGTATCAAATTGTTAGACAGCATGATTTAGATAGTGAATTATTAAGTTATGGTGGGGAAATCTTACACGGACCTGTCTGCGCCGCTATAATGCGCTCGGAATTTGGAGTCGAAGATGAAGAAGTCTTACTAGCAATTAAGAATCATACAACTGGACGTAAAGAAATGACTAAAACTGAAAAACTTGTATTCATTGCTGATTATATTGAGCCAGGGAGAAAAACCCCAGGAGTTGAAGAAATAAGAGATATGGCATACAATCAAGGTAGCTTAGATAAAACGATTTATGAAATTTCTAAGCGAACGGTACTTTTCTTAATCAGTAAGGATATTACAGTTTATGGCACAACGATTTCATGTTTAAACTATTATAATTATAGTGATCAAAGAATAAAGGATGATTAAATGAATTCAGAAGAATTATTAAATGTTGCTGTCGATGCGACAGAAAACAAAAAAGCAGAAGATATTGTTTCTCTAAATATGAAAGGCATCAGTGATATGACCGATTATTTTGTGGTTTGTCACGGTAATAATGAACGTCAAGTTCAATCAATTGCTAGAGCAGTTAAAGAAGCTGCACATGAACAAGCTATTGATGTTAAACGTATGGAAGGGTATCAAAGTGCCAGATGGGTTTTAATTGATTTGGCAGATGTAGTTATTCATGTCTTCCATAAAGACGAACGCAATTATTATAATATTGAGAAGCTATATCAAGATGCACCAATAGAATCATATGGTCAGGTTGCTTATTAAATGACCCAATATGTTGAAATGAGTCAAGTATATGATCAACTTACACAAGACCAACCTTATGATAAATGGTTTGAGATAGTACAACATTATTCTCAAAATTTCAATCATAAGCCTAATATTCTTGACCTTGGTTGTGGGACAGGCAGTTTAACTGCTCAACTTAGTACTATTGGTTCGGTTACAGGAATGGATTTAAGTACTGATATGCTAGCCATTGCTGCAAACAAATCTAATCAAGTATCATGGTTAGAGGGAGATATGACCGATTTTTCATTTAAAAATGAATTTGATGTAATAACAATATTTTGTGATTCACTGAATTATTTACCTGATATAGAAGATGTAAATAAAACATTTATAAATGTTTTCAATCATTTATCAGAAAATGGCGTTTTTATATTTGATGTTCACACTATTTATAAGATGAGTACGTTGTTTCATAATCAATGTTATATTGATGAAAATGAGTCAACCTTTTTAGCATGGGAAGCCATTGAAGGTGATGAACCTTTTAGTGTTTATCACGAAATGAGTTTCTTTATAGAGGACAATAATGGTACTTATCAACGATTTAATGAATCTCACTATCAAAGAACCTTTGAAAAAGAAACTTATATAAACATGTTAAATCAAATAGGTTTTAAAAACATCGAAACATTTATTGACTTTAACCGAAATAATCACGATGATCATGGTGAGCGCCTGTTCTTCGTAGCTTTTAAATAAATAAAGTAAACTCATCTCCTTAAACGTTTATACATATAAGGAGATGAGTTTTTTGTTTAAAGATAAAAAAGAATTATTAAATGTTATTAAGCAATGGAAATTTCAATTAAGTATCACTTTATTAGTGATTATATCTATAGCTTTATTACTAATTTATTCGAAATCAGATGAAGACACAAATGATACTAAAGCTATTGTTACATCTCATGTAAACTCTAATCAAAAAGGAAAAAATCATGATGTGTTGAAAAATGATGATAAAAATAATAAGAAGATAGAATCTAATACAATTCAAAATGGAGACGAAATAGTTTTTGTAGATATTAAAGGTGCAGTAGAACACCCAAATGTTTATAAAATGAAAAGTTCAGATCGAATAAAAGATGTGTTAGATAAAGCTAAATTGCTTACTGATGCGGATTTGAGTCAGGTCAATTTATCTGAAAAGTTAACAGATCAAAAAATGATATATATTCCCTCAGCTAATGAAAATAAAAATCGCATAACTCAAAATGACGATAATAATAAAAGTGGCCATAGTAAATCGTTAAATTCATCATCTACTAATAAGGTGAATATAAATACTGCAAGCGAAGCAGAATTATTAAAAATCCCGGGTGTTGGTCCTACTAAAGTAAGAGAAATTATTGATTACAGACAAAAAAATAATACGTTTCATTCAATAGAAGATTTGAAAAATATTAAAGGTATTGGTGATAAAACTTTTGAAAGAATTAAAGAATATATTACAACTTAATATTGATTATTGGCTTCTATTTAAGGATACTTTATAATATTTATAACAATTATGTATTGGAGTGAAGAAAATGGAAAGATTGAAATGGGATGAATACTTTATGGCACAAAGTCATCTATTAGCTTTACGCTCAACTTGTCAAAGATTGTCAGTAGGGGCAACAATCGTCAAAGACAATAGAATTATTGCTGGCGGTTATAATGGGTCAGTAGCTGGAGAAGTTCATTGTATTGATGAAGGATGTTTAATTGAAGATGGCCACTGTATTAGAACTATTCACGCCGAAATGAATGCTTTATTACAATGTGCTAAACAAGGTGTATCGACTGATGGAGCTACTATATACGTTACTCATTTCCCATGCCTTAATTGCACAAAATCTATTATTCAGGCTGGTATTAAACAAATATACTATGCTGAAGACTATCACAATCATAAATACGCACTAGAACTTTTAGATCAAGCGGGTATTGATTATAAAAAAATACCTTTTTCAGCACAAAATGTAGCTCGATATTTGACTAACTAAATATATGATATTTTATGCATTATCTTTTCTATCAGGTATTTTATGGATACATATAAAATGGGTTGCCTTTCTTATTAATCTATTGTTAATTATTATCTCGCTACAAAAGAGATTAAAGTTACTACATATTTTCATTTTGATTATTTGTTTATTTTCCGGCTTAACTTTTGAACACTTTCACAATGAATATAATTTAAATAAAGACGAATTTCTTAAGTCAAATTCTAATATATCTACCGAAGTTCAATTTGGTTCCAAGATAGAGAAACAAGATAGACAACTAAAAGGTATATTTGAACTTAGGCATCAACCTTTTGTGTATTACCTTTATTCTAATAATCTAAAAGAAAAGGATTTAGAAAATAAATCTTGTGTTATTAAAGGCAAGGTAATTAGTGTTTTAAATCATACTCCTTATGTCTCTATAAGTAATATAGACTTAAATTCATGTCATATTACTAAAAGTAAAAATATAATTGAAAAACAAAGAGACTTTATTATTAAAAAATTAAACAATTCAAGTTTATCTCATCCTGAATATGTTATTGCTTTAGTAACTGGAGATGTAAATGGAATCAATACTGATTTCATTGATAAAGTAAAAGATATCGGTATCTACCATTTATTAGCCGTTAGCGGATCACATATTGCAACAATTTCATTTCTCATTTATCAACCACTTGTAAGATTAAACATTCCTAAATTAATTATTAACGGTTTAATCATCTTATTTTTATCAATATTTGCATATTATACTGGATTTGCACCAAGTGCACTAAGAGCAATTTTAGCAACAACTACTGTCATACTTATTTCAAATAAAACAAAAATAGCTTCTATTGATATACTAGGTCTCATATTTTTAGTTATGATTATTTTCAATCCTGATTATCTATATGACATTGGTTTCCAATTTTCATTTATAATCTCATTTTTTATTATTATTTCATTTCCTCTTATTAAAAAATTAACTTTCTTTAAAAATATTTTCGTACTTACATTTATCGCACAACTCTCTTCAACTATAATTTCAATCTATCATTTTAACCAAATTCAATGGATAGGATTACTATCAAATCTCATTTTTGTTCCATTTTATAGTTTTATCATTTTTCCATTAGCCATATTTTTATTCTTTGCTTATCATTTTGTAAGTGATATGACTTTGATTAATTTAGTTTTTGACAAAACATATATAGTTCATAACAAACTTTTGGATTTATTTTTAACTTTTAAATATTATCAAATTTTTATAGCACCTAAATCTACAGTAGAATTTTCTATTTTCGTATTATTGATAGTACTCATTTATATCTCTTTCTGTTATAAAAAATTGAAAATTCTGTTTTTATTCATTATCGTGTTTATAGTTTTATGTGTTATTAACGTTCGACCAAATGTTAGCACGATAACCTTCTTTGATGTTGGTCAAGGGGATAGTCTTATCTTTCAAACAAGGAAACAAGAAACTATCATGGTTGATACGGGTGGTAAAGAGGTTAAAATAGGTAATATTGATAATCATAATATTGCTAAGTATCATATTATACCAACATTAAAGAAAAAAAGAATTACAAAAATTGATCATCTAATTATTACTCATCCGCATGCCGATCACATTGGTGAATTACCATATATCGCCCAACACATCAGAATCAAAAAGTTATATATTAACTTATATAGCTATTCAGAAATAGAATTAATAAAAATAAAACGTTTATGTAAGATTAATAATATTGAATTAATAGATGCTACAACGATACAATTTATTCAACTAAATAATTCTAAAATTTCATTTTTACATGGAGATATTCCCAACAGTAATGATAAAAATGAACATAGCATCATTTTACTTATTCAATATCAAAGATACAAAATGCTTTTAATGGGAGATGCAACAAAAAATAATGAATCAAAATTAATGAAAATATATCAATTACCGAAAATTGATATACTAAAAGTTGGTCATCATGGAAGTAAGACTAGCAGTTCTGCATCATTTATTAACTTAATAAAGCCAACAATAAGTATCATTTCAAGTGGTAAAAACAATAAATATCACTTACCTAATCCGGAAACGTTACAAACGCTAAGATCTACAAATAGTTCAATCTTAAACACACAAGATGTTGGAGAAATAACGATAGACTTAGACCATGGTTTAGATATAAAATTTAAAAATTAGTTATTTAGCTAGAGAGGCTTTAAACAGACGTGGTATAATTAGAAATGTTTGATATTTGAAAGGGAGTTCACAATTATGGCAAATAACATTACGGCAATATATGGTGAAGTGCCTGAATTAGTTGAAAAGAAAAGTAATGAACTGACACATTCATTCTTAAATGAAGATAAAGATGATTTTAACTATATTAAATATAATCTTTATGAAACTGATATGTCTACAGTTATTGAAGAAGCTTTAACTATGCCTTTTATATCTGAGAAGAAAGTCATAGTTGTTAAAAATGCATTCATGTTTACTGGTGAAAAAGTTAACAAAGATATTACACCAAATAATGAACAAGTTATTGAGTTCTTAGAAAAGTACGATGGTGAAAACTTAGTCATTTTTGAAATATATAGCAATAAATTAGATGAGAGAAAGAAATTAACTAAAACATTAAAGAAAACTAGTAAACTTTCAAAAGTAGAACAAATGTCAGAACAAGAAATTAAATCATGGATACAAAATCAGTTACACGAGAATTACAAAGATATAAAACAAGATGCATTAAATCTGTTTATAGAATTAACTGGTGTTAACTTTAATATCGTTTCTCAAGAATTAGACAAAATTTCTTTATTCCTAGGTGATAGAACCACTATTACTAAAAATGATGTTAGTTTAATAATAAATAGAAGTTTAGAGCAAAATGTTTTTCTTTTAACAGAATTCATTCAGAAGAACCAGAAAGATAAGGCTATACAATTAGTAAAAGATTTAATAATTATGAAAGAAGAACCTATAAAATTACTGGCGCTTATTACAAGTAATTATAGATTATATTATCAATGTAAAATTCTTGCTCAAAAGGGCTATAGTGGCCAGCAAATTGCTAAGACCATAAATGTTCACCCTTATAGAGTTAAACTAGCATTAAATCAAGTACGTCATTACGAGTTAGGTCAACTACTAAATATTATTAATAACTGTGCCGAAACAG
The DNA here is from genome assembly GCF_008385775.1 of Staphylococcus sp. GDX7P312P. Taxonomy (NCBI): domain Bacteria; kingdom Bacillati; phylum Bacillota; class Bacilli; order Caryophanales; family Staphylococcaceae; genus Staphylococcus; species Staphylococcus sp. GDX7P312P. Next base: position 10,412 of record NZ_VUKI01000019.1, read on the forward strand.
ATTATAAACTAAAATCTTCATATATGGACAAACATTTAATTCTTGAATTATTTATTTTATCACTTTAAATATTAATCAGATTCAAATATTTAAATTAAATCAGTGATAAACACATAATTAATATTATATGGGAATTTGTCTAACAATAAAAAAAGCACGGAACATTGTTCCGCGCTTTTTAACAAATTATTTACTTGAAGACATTAATTGTGATTTAATGCGATCAGCTTTATTTGAATGAATTAAGTTACTTTGTGAAGCTTTATCAACTGATTTGATAGCGAAGTTAACTAATTCAGCTTTGTTATCAGCATTATTGTTGATTGCTGTTTTAGCATTTTTCACAGCAGTACGCATAGCGTTTTTTTGTGAAATATTACGAGCTTCAGCGTTTTCAGTTGTTCTAACACGTTTAATAGCAGATTTAATATTTGGCATTACTGTCACCTCCTAAAAGTGATCTTAAGCATATCAAATTTTATTTTGATTACAACAAGAAATATTTTATCAAAACATACATATTTGTGCAATCATTAATTAAGTATAGTGTAATTAAAATCTGAATTAAATCATAATTACTGTTGGAATGCACTCTTTAACACTTTATAATTAGTATGTAATCCAAATGAAAATGTAATGTAAGTAATGCATTATTAAGTTTATGCTTAAATTTTTAATAGCACAATTACGTTTGCAATTAAGCATTAAAAACGTTATTATATCAAAGATGTATACATATACGGGCTAATTTTATGAAAGCGAGAATGATAGGCTATGGATATGCAAGAACGCTATAACAGAAGAGAATATATACGAAATTTTTCTATTATTGCTCATATTGATCATGGTAAATCAACATTAGCAGATAGAATTTTAGAAAACACTAAATCTGTAGAAACAAGAGAAATGCAAGATCAATTATTAGATTCAATGGATCTTGAAAGAGAACGAGGCATCACAATTAAATTAAATGCTGTGCGATTAAAATATGAAGCAAATGATGGTCAAACTTATACATTTCATTTAATTGATACACCAGGGCATGTAGACTTTTCATACGAGGTTTCACGATCTTTAGCAGCATGTGAGGGTGCAATATTAGTTGTGGATGCAGCACAAGGTATTGAAGCACAAACATTAGCAAATGTATACTTAGCACTTGATAATGATCTAGAATTATTACCTGTGGTAAACAAAATTGATTTACCTGCAGCTGAACCTGAAAGAGTAAAACAAGAATTAGAAGATGTAATTGGTTTAGATCAAGACGATGTAGTACTGGCAAGTGCAAAGTCAAATATTGGTATTGAAGATATTTTAGAGAAAATTGTAGAAGTTGTGCCACCACCTGAAGGTGACCCTAGTGAACCATTGAAAGCATTAATTTTTGATTCAGAATACGACCCTTATAGAGGTGTTATTTCATCAATACGTGTGATGGAAGGTGTTGTTAAAGCTGGTGACAAAATTAAAATGATGGCTACTGGTAAAGAATTTGAAGTTAGTGAAGTAGGCATTAATACTCCTAAACAACTACCTATCGAAGAACTAACAGTAGGTGATGTAGGGTATATTATTGCAAGCATCAAAAATGTTGATGACTCACGTGTGGGTGATACTATTACTCATGCTAATAGACCAGCTGAAGCACCATTAAAAGGTTATAAAAAAATGAACCCAATGGTATATTGTGGTTTGTTCCCAATTGAAAATAAAGACTATAATGATTTAAGAGAAGCGCTTGAAAAATTACAATTAAATGACGCTTCATTAGAATTTGAACCAGAATCTTCTCAGGCTCTTGGTTTTGGTTTTAGAACAGGTTTCTTAGGAATGCTTCACATGGAAATCATCCAAGAAAGAATCGAAAGAGAATTTGGTATTGAATTGATTGCTACTGCGCCATCAGTAATTTATCAATGTATTATGAAAGATGGATCAGAGGTCACAGTAGATAATCCGGCTCAAATGCCAGAAAGAGATAAGATTGACTCAATTTATGAACCATATGTGAAAGCTACAATGATGGTTCCAAATGATTACGTTGGAGCAGTTATGGAGTTATGCCAACGTAAACGTGGACAATTTATTAATATGGATTATTTAGATGATATTAGAGTTAATATCGTATACGAGATACCACTTTCTGAAGTTGTTTTTGATTTCTTTGATCAACTTAAATCCAACACTAAAGGTTACGCTTCATTTGATTATGAATTTATTGAAAATAAGGAAAGTAACTTAGTGAAAATGGACATCCTACTTAATGGAGATAAAGTTGATGCTTTAAGCTTTATTGTCCATAAAGACTTTGCATACAAACGTGGTAAAGCTTTAGTTGAAAAATTAAAAACGCTTATACCACGTCAACAATTTGAAGTACCTGTACAAGCAGCTATTGGTCAAAAAATTGTTGCAAGAACAAACATCAAATCAATGGGTAAAAATGTATTATCTAAATGTTATGGTGGGGATATTAGCCGTAAACGTAAGTTACTTGAAAAACAAAAAGCAGGTAAGGCTAAAATGAAAGCCGTTGGTAGTGTTGAAATTCCTCAAGACGCTTTCCTAGCTGTACTAAAAATGGATGATGAATAGAACATAAAAGAGGTCGAGACGAATATATATTGGTAGATATCATAATAATAATGAATATTATTGATAAAGAAGCTACTAACTTATATTACAAAGTCTCAATCTCTTTTTTAAGTTATAAAAAGGGGTGTAACATTGGAAGTTAAAAGTGCGTACATACACATACCTTTTTGTGTGAGAATTTGTACTTATTGTGATTTCAATAAATATTATATTGATAAACAGCCAGTAGATGAATACATTGATGCCTTAATAAAAGAAATGTCATTTAGTAAAACAAAAAAACTAGAAACAATGTACGTTGGAGGAGGCACGCCAACTGCACTAAGTGAAATGCAATTAGAACGTTTATTACAAGCGATAAATTCAAAATTCTCGATAAATGGCGAATTTAGTTTTGAAGCAAATCCAGATGAACTTACTTTAAATAAAGTTAAGTTACTTAAACAGTATGGTGTTAATCGAATTTCAATGGGTGTGCAAACGTTTAAACCTGAGTTGTTAAAAATATTAGGACGAACACATAATACTCAAGATATCTTTAATGCAGTAAATAATGCTAGGAAAGCTGGTATTAATTCAATAAGCCTTGATTTAATGTACCATTTACCTGAACAAACGATAGATGATTTTGCAGATAGTTTAAACCAAGCAATTAATATGGATATTGACCATATTTCAAGTTACGGTTTAATACTTGAACCAAAGACACAGTTTTACAATATGTATCGTAAAGGGAAATTGAAATTACCGAATGAAGACTTAGGCGCTGAAATGTATCAATACCTAATGAAAACATTAAATCAAACCGACTTTAAACAATATGAAATTTCCAACTTTGCTAAAACTAATCATGAATCAGATCATAACAAAGTGTATTGGTTTAACGAGGAATATTACGGATTTGGAGCAGGTGCAAGTGGATATGTTGAAGGTGAACGCTATACAAATTTAAATCCAGTTCGCCACTATATTGATGCTATTAATAATGGAAAACGACCTGTTTTAACCTCTAGTTATCCAACCTTGAACGAAAAGATGGAAGAAGAAATGTTTTTAGGCTTGAGAATGAATCAAGGGGTCAATCGTGAACGTTTCGAGTTAAAATTTGGTCATTCATTAGATGACACATTTGGAGAAACAATATTTGATTTTAAATCAAAACAACTTTTGGTTGAAACGGACGGAAACATCTCACTTACTGAAAGAGGAAAGGTTATAGGTAACGAAGTATTTGAAGCTTTCTTATTAAATTAATAAAAATCCAAAAAGTAAGGCTTTAACGTTGACTTACTTTGACCAATTTGATAAATTATAATTAGCACTTAGGACAAAAGAGTGCTAATGAGGTGAAAACATGATTACACAAAGACAATTAAGCATTTTAAATGCAATTGTTGAAGATTATGTTGATTTAGGACAACCAATAGGTTCTAAAGCTTTGATTGATAGACATCATTTAGATGTCAGTCCTGCAACAATAAGGAATGAGATGAAGCAACTTGAAGATTTGAACTTTTTAGAGAAGACGCATTCTTCTTCAGGGCGTTCACCTTCCGAAGAAGGGTTTAGACTTTATGTCGATCAATTGTTAAAACAAACCTCTCGTCAAAATAAAAATAAAATACAACGTTTAAATCAACTATTGATTGAGAATCACTATGATATTTCTTCAGCATTAAGCTACTTTGCAAATGAGTTGTCAATGAAATCTCATTATGCAACATTAGTTGTACGTCCAAAGCATAGTGAAGAAATGATTAATAATGTTCATTTGATTAAAGCAAATGATTCAATCATGATTTTAGTAATTATTTATAATTCTGGTCATGTTGAGCATTTTCACTTAAATTCTTCACTTGAGTTATCATCCGATAGATTAATCGCTATTTCTAATTTTATTAGTAACAATAATTTAGAAATGAGCGCCAAACTATCAAATAAAATAAATTCTTTTGCTAGCTCGAATGAAGAGAAACAATTTATTAATGACATTGTTAAGATGATAAATTCTCATATTAGCAAACAAAGTAATACCATTTTCTTAGGTGGAAAGGTTAAACTAATTGATGCGTTAAATGAATCAAATGTTTCATCAATTCAACCAATTTTACAATATCTAGAATCTGAGAGAATCACTGAATTGCTCCAGACAATTACTACAAATGATATTAACGTTAAGATAGGAAAAGAAATTGATGAAAGTCTTAGTGATATATCCATTGTAACGAGTCAATATCACTTCGACAATTCATTAAAAGGTCAAATTGCGGTTATTGGACCTACAGCGATGCGTTATCAGAATGTGATTCAATTACTTAACCAAATATGGTGATTTTAATTGTAATTATATTGGAGGGTAAAAAATGACAGAAAAAGATGAATCAGTAAAAAGTAATTCTGAATATACTGAAGAACAAGAAGTTAAGAATGAAGAAACTTCAACAGTTGATAGTGTTGAAGGTAGTACTTCTGATAGTGATAATTCATCTAACGACAGTTCGAATGAAGAAAGTTCTGAAGAAACTGCAGTTGATCCTAAAGATGAAGAAATTCAGCAATTACAATTAAAAGCTAATGAAAATGAAGAAAAATATTTAAGATTATACGCTGAATTCGAAAATTACAAAAGACGAATTCAGAAAGAAAATGAAACAAATAAAACTTATCAATCTCAGCGTGTTCTAACTGACATTTTGCCTACGATTGATAATATTGAACGCGCACTTCAAATTGAAGGTGATGATGAATCGTTTAAATCACTTCAAAAAGGTGTTCAAATGGTACACGAAAGTTTACTTAGAGCATTAAAAGATAATGGTCTTGAAGAAATCGAATCTGAAGGACAAGCTTTTGACCCTAACTTCCACCAAGCTGTTGTTCAAGATGATAATCCAGATTTCAAATCTGGTGATATTACTCAAGAACTACAAAAAGGTTATAAGTTAAAAGATAGAGTATTGAGACCATCTATGGTAAAAGTAAATCAATAAATTGACGAAAAATACCATATATTAAATTTTAAAATTGGAGGAATTTTATTATGAGTAAAGTAATCGGTATTGACTTAGGAACAACAAATTCATGTGTAGCTGTCTTAGAAGGCGATGAACCTAAAGTAATTCAAAACCCAGAAGGTGCTAGAACAACTCCATCAGTTGTGGCATTCAAAAATGGTGAAACACAAGTCGGTGAAGTAGCAAAACGACAAGCTATCACTAACCCAAACACTGTACAATCAATAAAACGTCATATGGGTACTGACTATAAAGTAGATATTGAAGGTAAATCTTATACACCTCAAGAGATTTCAGCTATGGTATTACAAAACCTTAAAAACACTGCTGAAAGTTATTTAGGTGATAAAGTAGATAAAGCTGTTATCACAGTTCCTGCATATTTCAATGATGCTGAACGTCAAGCAACAAAAGATGCTGGTAAAATTGCAGGTTTAGAAGTTGAACGTATTATCAACGAACCTACTGCAGCTGCATTAGCATACGGTTTAGATAAAACTGATCAAGATCAAAAAGTATTAGTATTCGACTTAGGTGGCGGTACTTTTGACGTATCAATTCTTGAATTAGGTGACGGTGTATTCGAAGTACTATCAACTGCAGGTGACAACAAACTTGGTGGTGATGACTTTGACCAAGTAATTATTGACTACTTAGTGTCAGAATTCAAAAAAGAAAATGGCGTAGATTTATCTCAAGATAAAATGGCGTTACAACGTTTAAAAGACGCTGCAGAAAAAGCTAAAAAAGACTTATCTGGCGTTTCACAAACTCAAATTTCATTACCATTTATTTCAGCTGGTGAAAGTGGTCCATTACACTTAGAAATTAGCCTTACTCGTTCTAAATTTGAAGAATTAGCTGATTCATTAATTAGAAGAACTATGGAACCAACTCGTCAAGCATTAAAAGACGCTGGTTTATCAACTTCTGAAATTGATGAAGTTATTCTTGTTGGTGGTTCAACACGTATTCCAGCAGTTCAAGAAGCTGTTAAAAAAGAAATTGGTAAAGATCCTCATAAAGGTGTAAACCCAGACGAAGTTGTAGCAATGGGTGCTGCGATTCAAGGTGGCGTTATCACTGGTGATGTTAAAGATGTTGTATTATTAGACGTAACACCATTATCATTAGGTATTGAAATTATGGGTGGACGTATGAATACGTTAATTGAACGTAATACTACAATCCCAACTTCAAAATCTCAAGTTTATTCAACTGCAGCTGATAACCAACCAGCAGTAGATATTCACGTATTACAAGGTGAACGTCCAATGGCAGCTGATAACAAAACATTAGGAAGATTCCAATTAACTGACATTCCACCTGCTCCACGTGGTGTACCACAAATCGAAGTAACATTTGATATTGATAAAAATGGTATCGTTAATGTAACTGCTAAAGACTTAGGTACTAATAAAGAACAAAATATTACTATTCAATCAAGCTCTGCTCTTTCTGATGAAGAAATCGATCGCATGGTTAAAGATGCTGAAGAAAACGCAGAAGCAGATAAAAAACGTCGTGAAGAAGTAGATTTAAGAAATGAAGCAGATAGCTTAGTATTCCAAGTAGAAAAAACAATTACTGACCTTGGCGACAATATAAGTGATGACGATAAATCTAATGCGGAAAGTAAAAAAGATGCTTTAAAATCTGCTCTTGAAGGGCAAGATATCGAAGATATTAAAGCTAAAAAAGAAGAACTTGAAAAAGTAATTCAAGATTTATCTGCAAAAGTATATCAACAAGCTCAACAAGCTCAGCAACAAGCCCAAGAAGGTACTCAACAAACTCAAAACGATAGCAATGTTGAAGATGCTGAATTTAAAGAAGTTAATGATGATGAAGATAAAAAATAATTGCTAACCGTTTGTAAAGTATGCTTTAATTAGCAAACTATTATGAATGTAAGCCAAAAAGTCAAAGTCAATTGAACATTGGCTTTGACTTTTTCTTTTATAACTTCGTTCTTTTAAACCTAGTAAATAATTAAGTTAAGGAGAGATGATTGTGGCTAAAAGAGACTATTATGACGTCCTAGGTGTAAGTAAAGATGCATCTAAAGATGAAATCAAAAAAGCATATCGTAAATTATCAAAAAAATATCACCCTGATATCAATAAAGAAGAGGGTGCAGATGAGAAATTTAAAGAGATTTCAGAAGCTTACGAAGTCCTAAGCGACGATAATAAAAGAGCAAATTATGACCAATTTGGTCACGACGGACCTCAAGGTGGTTTTGGTGGTCAAGGATTTAGTGGCCAAGACTTTAGTGGATTTGGCGGAGGTGGATTTGAAGACATCTTCAGTTCATTCTTTGGTGGCTCACGTCAAAGAGATCCTAATGCACCTAGAAAGGGTGATGATCTACAATATACAATGACACTAGAATTTGAAGAAGCTGTATTTGGAACTAAAAAAGAAATCTCAATTCGTAAAGATGTGACATGTCACACTTGTAATGGTGATGGTGCTAAACCAGGTACAAGTAAAAAAACATGTAGTTATTGTAATGGGGCAGGTCATGTGTCAGTTGAGCAAAATACAATTTTAGGTCGTGTAAGAACTCAACAAACATGTCCAAAATGTGATGGAACTGGTCAAGAATTTGAAGAACCATGCCCAACATGTCATGGTAAAGGTACAGAAAATAAAACAGTTAAATTAGAAGTAACTGTACCTGAAGGTGTAGATAATGACCAACAAATTAGACTTGCTGGCGAAGGAACACCAGGAGAAAATGGCGGACCACATGGCGACTTGTATGTCGTATTTAGAGTCAAACCATCTGATAAATTTGAACGTGACGGAGACGATCTTTATTACAATTTAGATGTTAGTTTCCCTCAGGCTTCTCTTGGGGATGAAATAAAAGTTCCAACACTGAATGGTAATGTTATGTTGACAATTCCTTCTGGTACTCAAACTGGTAAACAGTTCCGATTAAAAGATAAAGGTGTCAAAAATGTTCATGGATATGGTCATGGTGATTTATTTATTAATATTAAAGTAGTTACACCTACAAAACTAACAGATAGACAAAAAGAAATAATGAGAGAGTTTGCTGAATTAAATGGTGAATCGATTGAAGAACAACCATCTAATTTTAAAGATAGAGCACGCAAATTCTTTAAAGGAGAATAAGCGAATGAACTGGACAGAACTTTCGATTGTTGTAAACCATGAAGTTGAACCTTTAGTTACTGATATATTAGAAAATTATGGATCAAATGGTGTAGTAATTGAAGATTCTAATGATTTAATTAATCAACCTGCTGATAAATTCGGTGAAATTTATGAACTGAAACAAGAAGATTATCCTGAAAAAGGGGTCCGATTAAAAGCTTATTTCAACGAATTAAAGTTTGATGATTCACTAAGAAGTAAAATTAAGACAGCTGTTACTAACCTTGAAAATATTGATTCAACTGTTTTAAATTTTTCTGAGCAAACTATAGCTGAAGTAGATTGGGAGAACGAGTGGAAAAATTATTTTCATCCCTTTAGAGCCTCAGAAAAATTCACAATTGTGCCAAGTTGGGAACAATACACTAAAGAAGATGATTCTGAAAAGTGTATTGAATTAGACCCAGGTATGGCATTTGGAACTGGAGATCATCCAACTACAAGCATGTGTCTAAAAGCAATTGAGACCTACGTTGATCCTGACAATTCCGTTATCGATGTTGGAACAGGTTCTGGTATATTAAGTATTGCCAGTCATTTACTTGGAGTTAAAAGAATTAAAGCTTTGGATATTGATGAATTGGCTGTTAACGTTGCTAAAGAAAATTTTGCTAAAAATCATTGTGAAGATGCAATTGAAGCTGTACCAGGAAACTTATTAAAAAATGAAACTGAAAAATTTGATATTGTTATTGCAAATATTTTAGCTCATATTATTGAAGATATGATTGAAGATGCTTATAATACTTTAAATAAAGATGGTTATTTTATAACATCAGGTATTATAGAGGAAAAACATAAACAAATATTAAATCAAATGGAAAATGTTGGATTTGATATTAAATCAGTAAATCATGACAATGGTTGGGTATGTATTGTAGGACAGAAAGTGAGTGAATAATTTGCAAAGATACTTTATCGATCAAAACGCTGATGAAAGTCAGCGTTTTTTTATAACAAATAAAGAAGATATACATCATATTACTAATGTGATGAGAAATACAATTGGTAATCAGATTATTATAACATTTAAAGATAAAATAGTTTTTAAATCGGAAATTATTACTATTGAACATGAGTCAATTGAAATTAAACTAATAGAGCAAATTGATCTCAATTCAGAGTTACCAGTACAAGTTACTATATGTAGTGGATTAATTAAAGCCGATAAATATGAATGGCTAATTCAAAAAGCTACTGAATTAGGTGCTGATAGTTTTATAGCTGTAGAAATGGACAGATCTGTAGTGAAACTTACCCCAAATAAAGTTCAAAAAAAATTAGAACGCTGGCAAAAGATTATTAAAGAGGCTGCTGAACAAAGCTATCGCTTAATTATTCCTAATATAATTTTTAAGTCGAATTTAAATGAGATTTATGATACTATTAATCATTATGACTATATCTTGTTAGCATACGAAGATGAAGCAAAACGTGGTGAAGTTAGTCTTTTTAAAGAAACCTTGAAAAAGTTTAAAACTAACGATCGTATTTTATTAATATTTGGTCCTGAAGGCGGCTTTTCAGAAAAAGAAATCACTTTATTAAATGAAACGAGTTTCAATGTTGGTTTAGGACCTAGAATTTTACGGGCAGAAACGGCGCCACTTTACGCTTTAAGTGCTATCAGTTATGAAAATGAATTAATGGGGTGAATATTATGTCAACAGTTGCGTTTCACACATTGGGTTGCAAAGTAAACCATTATGAAACTGAAGCAATTTGGCAATTATTTAAAGACGCTAATTATGACAGAGTTGATTTTGAAACTAATGCAGACGTCTTCGTAATCAACACTTGTACAGTAACAAATACTGGAGATAAAAAAAGTAGACAAATAATTAGAAGAGCAATTCGACAAAATCCAGACGCAGTGGTATGTGTGACAGGGTGTTATGCTCAGACATCTTCTGCAGAAATCATGGAAATTCCTGGCGTAGATGTAGTGGTGGGTACACAGGATAGACATAAACTATTAGACTATATCCAACAGTTCAGAGAAGAACGTCAACCAATCAATGGTGTTGGAAATATCATGAAAAATCGTACATATGAAGAATTAGATGTACCATATTTTACTGATAGAACAAGAGCTTCACTAAAGATCCAAGAAGGGTGTAATAATTTCTGTACATTTTGTATCATACCATGGGCGCGTGGACTAATGCGTTCACGTGATCCAGAAAAAGTGGTTGAACAAGCTACGCAATTAGTTAACGCTGGTTATAAAGAAATTGTTTTAACTGGTATTCATACCGGTGGCTATGGTCAAGATTTAAAAGATTATAATTTGGCACAGTTACTCCGTGATTTAGAAGAAATTGATGGACTTGAACGAATTAGAATTTCTTCTATTGAAGCCAGTCAATTAACTGATGAGGTCATTGATGTTCTAAAACGTTCAAATAAAGTTGTTAGACATTTACATGTTCCATTACAATCAGGTTCAGATTCTGTTTTAAAACGAATGAGACGTAAATATACTATGGAACATTTTTCAGAAAGAATCACGAAATTACATGATGCGCTACCAGATTTAGCTGTTACAAGCGATGTTATAGTTGGATTTCCAGGTGAAACGGAAGAGGAATTCCAAGAAACTTATGATTTTATTGTTAAACACAAATTCTCTGAATTACATGTCTTCCCTTATTCAGCTAGAATTGGTACACCTGCTGCTCGTATGGATGATCAAATTGATGAAACTATCAAAAATGAACGTGTGCATAAATTAATCACGTTAAGTGATCAATTAGCTAAAGAATATGCCTCTAAATTTGAAGATGAAGTTTTAGAAGTTATTCCTGAAGAAGCTGGTGAGATAGAAGGAACATTGGTGGGATATGCTGACAACTATATGAAAGTACAATTTGAAGGCAATGACTCTTTAATCGGTCAAATTGTAAAAGTAAAAATCGCTAAAGCTGATTATCCTATTAATACAGGTAAAGTCGTGAGAATTGTAGAACACGCAACGAACAAATCTGAAGAAGGCGTATTATTATAATTTTTAAAATTTATAATAATTTGGAATTGACCATAATAAATTCATATATTATACTAAGTAAAGCATAGTTGTATCTTACTATGCAATGACTTTAAAGTTCCGTTGATATTTGGAGGGAGGGAAATACAGATGTCTAAAACAGTAGTACGTAAAAATGAATCACTTGAAGATGCATTACGTAGATTTAAACGTTCAGTATCTAAAAGTGGTACTATCCAAGAAGTACGTAAACGTGAATTTTACGAAAAACCAAGTGTTAAACGTAAAAAGAAATCAGAAGCTGCACGTAAACGTAAATTCAAATAATTAATAACTCTGTTGACTCCCTCAACAAGAATATTAATTATATATATGCTCTCGATTAGTTTAACTAGTCGAGAGCTTTTTTTATCTTAAAGATTCTACTATCACTATTATAACTAAGTGTATTCATGTATAATCGGAATTGAGAGCGAGGTGAAATTGTGAACTATTTCAATGCAATACATACAATTATCAATTCCATTTTAACCACTAATAATTTATTTAATAATCTATCCCAGTTCGTAACGAGTCCATTACTATCACTTATATTAACATGTATCATTTTTTTAGGCTTTTTATATCAATTGTATTCGAAGCGTATTAATTTTGCAGGAATTATTGCAATGCTTGCACTTTTAATTCTCTTTCTCGGTTTTTTAATAAACGGTGATGTTAATCTGATTTCTGTATTGCTATTCTTCGTTGGAGCAATACTCGTTATTATTGAATTATTTGTCATTGGTGCGGTCATAGGCATTATTGGTATATCACTGATCATACTTAGCATAATAATGTTAGGAGATAACATTCTCTTGATGCTATTAAACGTTGTGATTGCGTCAATATTGGCAATTATTGAATGGGTGATATTAGTGAAATGGTTTAAAAGGAAAATTCCATTTTTAGATAAAGTTGTGTTAAAAGATTCTACTAATTCAGAAGCAGGATATAGATCTCACGATGATCGTTCTCATTTAGTTGGTCAAACAGCTCGTACTGTGACAGATTTAAGACCTGCAGGAATTATAACGCTTGATAATGAAAGAATAGATGCCGTATCAGATGGCGCTTTTATTCTAAGAAATAAAGAAGTTAAAATTCTTGAGGTAGAAGGATCTAGAGTTGTTGTTAGAGAAATTGAAAATACATAGAGGAGTGGTTAAATGTTTGGATTAGGCATTATAGTTATAGCAGTTATCATTGTTATTGCTTTACTAGTGTTATTCTCATTTGTCCCAGTAGGACTTTGGATATCTGCAATTGCTGCTGGAGTTAAAGTAGGTATTGGAACATTGGTAGGTATGAGATTACGTCGAGTATCTCCACGTAAGGTAATTGGTCCATTAATTAAAGCACATAAAGCTGGTTTAAACCTTACAACAAATCAATTAGAATCACATTATTTAGCGGGTGGTAATGTCGATAGAGTCGTCGATGCGAATATAGCTGCTCAACGTGCAGATATTAACTTACCATTCGAACGTGGTGCAGCGATTGACTTGGCTGGACGTGACGTTCTTGAAGCAGTTCAAATGTCTGTAAACCCTAAAGTAATTGAAACACCGTTTATTACTGGTGTTGCAATGAACGGTATAGAAGTAAAAGCGAAAGCTAGAATTACTGTACGTGCTAACATCTCTCGTTTAGTTGGTGGTGCCGGAGAAGAAACAATCATTGCTCGTGTAGGTGAAGGTATTGTTTCTACTATTGGTTCAAGTGAGCATCATACACAAGTACTTGAGAACCCTGATAACATTTCTAAGACTGTCTTAAGTAAAGGTCTTGATTCAGGTACAGCCTTCGAAATTTTATCTATTGATATCGCTGACGTAGATATTGGCAAAAATATCGGTGCTGACTTACAAACAGAACAAGCACTTGCAGATAAGAATATTGCACAAGCTAAAGCTGAAGAACGCCGTGCTATGGCCGTAGCTTCTGAACAAGAAATGAAAGCGCGTGTTCAAGAAATGCGTGCTAAAGTGGTTGAAGCAGAATCTGAAGTTCCACTTGCTATGGCAGAAGCATTACGTGAAGGTAATTTGGGTGTCAAAGATTACTACAATTTAAAAAACGTAGAGGCTGACACTGGCATGAGAAATGCGATAAACAAACGTACTGAACAAAATGAAGATGAATCACCAAAGTAAAATTTAAGGGGTGATTAGATGAATATTGGTATTATAATTTTTATAATATCCATAATTGTTACAGGTATTAGTGCGATGAGGGATAAAAGTCATGAACAAAGAAAAAATCAAAGACCCCCTCAGCCAAAAAAGTCAACTTCTGACAAAAAAGAAACGCATGAAAAAGGTTTTTTTGAGCAAATTGAAGAAGCATTTAGTGAGTTAGAAAAAGAATTTACAAACGAAGATAAACCATCTAACCAACAAAAGAAAAATAAACAAACTAACACAAAACGTGTTTATCAGGATAAAAAACTTGAAAAAGAAATCGAAAAAGAGAGCGTACCAGAGGAATTAGAGCGTTCTGCAAGACAACGTGGCAGAGTTGAAAGAGAAACACGTCAATCTGCTAATTCACGCGAGAGCAATAGAGACTCGAATAAACTTCAAAAAGAATTAGAAAAACAACTTGTAGACGATTTATATAACGTACGTACAGAAATCGATCGTGAAAAAGAAAAACAACTTTCTAGAATTGAAAATAAAGCAAGAGCTATTATCAATGATAAAAATCTATCTGAACGTACCAAACGCTATAGATTAAAACAATTGTTAAATAGTAAAGCAATAGAACAAGATATGACACATCAAAGTTTTCAGTTTGATAATGATCCTGTTGTAAATGGTATTCTATGGCAAGAAATTCTCAATAAACCTAAACAATTATAATTTGATGTTATTATTTTATAATTTAAAATTATATTCAACCCGAATTTCATTTTTAAATGATTTTCGGGTTGTTTTATTTAATTAAAAGAAAAGGCTCATATTACAATTTAATAAATCAGCACACAAAGCCAATTAAATTTGTATACTTTAACAGACTTTAGTAAAATTTAAATGAAAGTTAATTTACTAAACTCAATTTAGTTTTACTTTTTTGAAGATTAACAAATCATGTTTAATTTTTGAATCTTAAGTGAAACTGATATAATCAAAAGATTTTACATTGTTTAAGTGAAAAGGAGCGCTTGTATGCCAGGAATAATTCAAATAGACGATATTAACCATTCCCAAGCATTAATTGGTAATAATGATGAACATATTAATGCGATTGAGGAGGCATTTGATGTCGAAATACATGCTCGTGGCCAAGAAATAGCAGTCAAAGGCCCAAAAATAGAGCCTGTAGAAAAGTCAGAATTAGTTCTTAAAAATTTATTAAAAGTAATTGAAATGGGTAACATAATTACATTAAAAGATGTAGAAGCTGCAATAAAAATGGCTAAAAATGATACAATACATCACCTTATTGATTTATATGATGAAGAAATAACAAAAGATGCTTATGGAAAAACTATTAGAGCAAAAACTATGGGACAAAGACTATATGTTAATGCAATGAAGAATAATGACTTAGTCTTTGGCATTGGGCCTGCAGGTACTGGTAAAACTTTTTTAGCAGTGGTATATGCAGCTAAACAACTAAGAAAGGGCTCAGTAAAACGGATTGTATTAACTAGACCAGCTGTTGAAGCAGGAGAGTCTCTAGGATTTTTACCCGGTGATTTAAAAGAAAAAGTGGACCCTTATTTAAGACCTCTTTATGACGGATTAAACACTGTATTAGGAAGAGAACAAACAGCCCGATTTATAGAGAGAGGTACTATTGAAATTGCGCCTTTAGCCTATATGCGTGGTCGTACTCTTGATGATGCGTTTGTGATTTTAGACGAAGCTCAAAATACAACGCATGCTCAAATGAAGATGTTCTTAACACGACTTGGGTTTGGTTCTAAAATGGTAGTAACAGGAGATCAAACTCAAATCGATTTACCAAAAGGTGTTAAAAGTGGACTTAAAGAAGCAGTCAAAAAATTACATGGTGTCAAAGGAATTAATATTATGCAATTAGATCAAAGTGATGTTGTAAGACACCCGTTAGTAAGTAAAATAATTGATCGCTATGAAGGAGACATTTAAATGTTTACAATTGATTTTAATGATCATTCAGACCTGGTAAATGAATCTTGGTATCATCAGATTGAAGATTTACTAAATTTTGCTAAAGAGCAAGAGCAAATTAACGAGGATGCTGAACTTTCAGTCACATTCGTAGATAAAAATGAAATTCAAGAAATAAATAAAACTTATCGCGATAAAGATAAAGTAACAGATGTTATTTCATTCGCTCTTGAAGAAGACGAACCAGAAATTATTGGACTAGATATGCCTAGAGTTCTCGGTGATATTATTATCTGCACTAATGTAGCTGAAGAGCAAGCTGACTCCTATGGCCATTCATTTGAAAGAGAACTTGGATTTTTAGCGCTTCATGGATTTTTACACTTATTAGGTTATGATCATATGAATGAAGAAGATGAGAAAGTAATGTTTGGCCG
The DNA here is from genome assembly GCF_008385775.1 of Staphylococcus sp. GDX7P312P. NCBI lineage: Bacteria > Bacillati > Bacillota > Bacilli > Caryophanales > Staphylococcaceae > Staphylococcus > Staphylococcus sp. GDX7P312P. Next base: position 26,775 of record NZ_VUKI01000019.1, read on the forward strand.
TCAAGACACTATACTAAACGCGTATGGATTGACTAGAGATTAAACATATTAAACGTTTTAAACATACGTATGATGGGTTAAAAACGCTTCTTCTAAAAGATCATAATTATTTACTTCATATCATTATTGCTTTTATAACAATTATTTTAGGTTATATTTATCAATTGAGTGCTATAGAGTGGTTATTTATATTACTAGCCATCTTTTTAGTATTAACCTTAGAAGCAGTTAATACCGCAATTGAATGTGTAGTTGATTTGGTTACAATGGATTATCATGAACTTGCTAAACAGGCTAAAGATATTGCCGCATTTAGCGTTATGTTGGTATCAATATTCGCTTTAATAACTGGATTAGTTATATTTTTACCTCATATTTTCTAACTATAAAGGGGATGTTTAAATGACTTATCAATCACATTATTTTCAAGAAGCTAGAGAGGCTCAAAGCCGTGCGTATGTACCATACAGCAACTTTAAAGTAGGTGCTTATTTAAAGACCAAAGACGGCCGTACGTTCTATGGTGCTAATGTTGAAAATGCAGCTTACCCTGCTACCATTTGTGCTGAACGTTCTAGTTTAGTGGCCGCAATTTCTGAAGGTTATCGACCTGGAGATTTTGAATCAATAACAGTAATTGTTGATTCTGAAAAACCGTCTTCTCCTTGCGGAACTTGTAGACAGGTACTTAAAGAATTATGCGATGATGATATGCCGGTATATATGACAAACCATAAAGGGGAATTACTTGAGTCAACTGTGGGAGATTTATTACCACATGGCTTTTCAGGAAAGGATTTAGAATAAATGACAGAACATAAGTCAGGATTTGTTTCAATAATAGGAAGACCGAATGTAGGAAAATCTACATTTATGAATAGAGTTATTGGCCATAAAATTGCAATTATGTCCGACAAGGCTCAAACAACTCGAAATAAAATTCAAGGTGTAATGACTAGAAATGATGCGCAAATCATATTTTTAGACACACCAGGTATTCATAAGCCTAAACACAAATTAGGTGATTATATGATGCGTGTTGCAAAAAATACTCTATCTGAAATTGATGCAATCATGTTCATGGTTAACGTCAATGAAGAAATCGGTCGTGGCGATGAGTATATCATGGAAATGCTAAAGAATGTTAAGACGCCCGTTTTCTTAGTATTAAATAAAATCGATTTAGTTCATCCTGATGCTTTAATGCCAAGAATCGAACAATATCAAAAATACATGGATTTTACTGAAATCGTACCAATATCAGCTTTAGAAGGACTAAATGTTGACCATTTTATAGATGTGTTGAAAACATATTTACCTGAAGGTCCAAAATACTATCCAGATGATCAAATCTCAGATCACCCTGAACAGTTTGTTGTCAGTGAAATCATTCGTGAGAAAATTTTACATTTAACTAGTGAAGAAATTCCGCATGCAATAGGCGTAAATGTAGATAGAATGATTAAAGAAAATGACGAACGTGTTAGAGTTGAAGCTACTATTTTTGTTGAGAGAGATTCACAAAAAGGTATTGTTATCGGTAAAGGTGGCAAAAAATTAAAAGAAGTCGGTAAAAGAGCAAGACATGATATTGAAATGTTACTAGGCTCAAAAGTTTATTTAGAACTTTGGGTAAAAGTTCAAAAAGATTGGCGAAATAAAGTTAATTTTATTCGTCAAATGGGATATATTGAAGATCAAGATTAAAAATATTTGATTTTAGGAAGGTCGTGAAACTATGCTCGAAAAACAAAAAGGTATCATCATAAAATCCGTAGATTATGGAGAATCTGATAAAATTATTACAATATTAAACGAGCATGGTGCAAAAATACCATTAATGGTTAGACGAGCTAAAAAATCAAAAACAGGTTTGCAAGCCCATACGCAACTATTTGTGTATGGCTTATTTATTTATAATAAATGGAAAGGTATGGGTACATTAAGTTCAGTTGATGTTATCAATCAATATTATGATTTACGTTTAGATATATATAATAGTAGTTATGCTACGTTATGTGCAGAGACAATTGAACGTTCTATGGATAATGATGACATTTCACCATTCCATTATAAACTTTTACACTTCGTACTCGAAAAGATCTCAAATGGTGATTCAGCTCAATTAATGTCAATTATAGTTCTTTTAAAATGTATGAATCGTTTTGGGTTTACAGCATTTTTTAATCACTCAGCTATTTCAAATAGCTTTGATCAATCAAAATTAGTTGCGTATAGTTTTGTATATGATGGAACTATTCTTGAATCAGAATTATATAAAGACCCACATGCCTTTCGAATATCTAACAAAACGTTATACTTATTAGATGTTTTACAAAAATTACCCATTGATAAAATGAATCAATTTAACATTAGTCAAGAAATATTAGATGAAATGTCTGAATTAATATTATTAATCTATAAAGAATATGCAGGCATGTACTTCAAAGGTCAAAAGCTAATTAACCAACTTAAACGTATAGAATATTAATATACAACAATATTCACACTTAAAACCCCACCACAAAGAAATTTGAGGTGGGGTTAGTACTAATTATTCATATTTTATTAGAATGCCACTTTTTCAGCTAAAAATGTTTCTAATTCTGAAATAGGCATACGCACTTGTTCCATTGAATCACGGTCACGTACTGTAACTTGATTATCTTCTAATGAGTCAAAATCAAATGTAATACAATAAGGTGTACCAATTTCATCTTGTCTACGGTAACGTTTACCAATTGATTGAGACTCGTCAAAATCAATTGCAAATTTAGAACTTAATTGTTCGAAAATCTTAATAGCTTCTTCAGATAATTTTTTACTTAATGGTAAAACAGCCGCTTTATAAGGTGCTAGAGCAGGGTGGAAATGCATCACTGTACGTGCATCTTTGCTTCCTTCAACACCTTCTTCTTCATATGCATCACATAAGAATGCTAATGTAACACGATCAGCACCAAGAGATGGTTCAATACAGTATGGAACATACTTTTCGTTTGTTTCAGGGTCGTGATATTTAAAGTCTTCACCTGAATGTTCACTATGTTTTTTCAAGTCAAAGTCAGTACGGCTTGCGATACCCCATAATTCACCCCAACCAAATGGGAAGCGATATTCGATATCTGTCGTAGCATTAGAGTAATGAGATAACTCTTCTTCGTCATGGTCACGTAATCTCATGTTTTCTTCATTGATATTTAAATCTTTTAACCATTGACTAGCAAATGTTTTCCAATAATTTTGCCATTCAATTTCTTCACCAGGTTTACAGAAGAATTCCAATTCCATTTGTTCGAATTCTCTAGTTCTGAAGATGAAGTTTCCTGGTGTAATTTCATTACGGAAAGACTTACCAATTTGACCAATACCAAATGGTAATTTTTTACGCATAGAACGTTGCACGTTTTTGTAATTCACAAAAATACCTTGTGCAGTTTCTGGTCTTAAGAAAATTTCATTTGTAGAATCTTCTGTAACACCTTGGAATGTTTTAAACATCAGATTAAATTGACGAATATCTGTCCAATTAGCAGTTCCACTTACCGGGCACACAATACCTTCATCATCAATAATACGTTTCATTTCTTCGAAACTCAAACCATCAGCGATAAAGTTTTCGTCGCCTTTTTCTTTTTGCATGTAATCTTCAATTAATTTATCTGCACGATAACGAATCTTACTATCTTTATTGTCAATCATAGGATCATTAAAGTTACCTAAGTGACCTGAAGCTTCCCAAGTTTTAGGATTCATTAAAATTGCAGCATCAATACCAACATTAAATGGTGATTGAGTTATGAACTTCTGCCACCATGCTTTTTTTACGTTATTTTTTAATTCAACACCTAATGGGCCATAATCCCACGTATTTGATAATCCACCATAAATATCACTACCAGGAAATACAAATCCTCTGTGTTTCGCTAATGATACAATTGTTTCCATATCTTTAACCATATAATCTCTCCTTATTTAATACATAAAAACGCCCCAAGACAATAAATAAATGTATTAATTACATTTATCATTATCTTGGGACGAGTTAATTTATTTTACTATATTGTTTTAATATAGTTGATACCTTAATAACCCGCGGTTCCACCCAAATTAGTGTAGCCACTCTCTTTTATAAAGTTTTAATATTAGCCAAATTAAAATTGTTAAGCTTACACCATCCTTAACTCGCTTACTATTAGTTTAATAGATTGATTATTTAATAGCAAGAAATTATATGTATTTGTAGCTACATAAATAAATAGGTATAATAGACGTGAATAAAAAAGGGGTGAAGACCTATAGAACTTAGTAAAAGACAAGAGCAAATCATTGAAATAGTTAAAAGCGGTGGACCCATCACTGGAGAACACATTGCCGAAAAATTAGATTTAACGCGTGCTACTCTAAGACCTGACCTAGCAATTTTAACTATGTCCGGTTTTTTAGAAGCTAGACCTCGAGTTGGTTATTATTATTCAGGAAAATCAAAAAACAAATTAATGACCGATAAATTGCGCCAATATGTTGTTAAAGACTATATGTCTCCACCAGTCATTGTAAAAGAAGATATGACTGTTTATGATGCTATTTGTACCATCTTTTTAGAAGACGCAGGTACTTTATTCATTACAAATGAGCATAATGATTTTATAGGCGTTTGTTCAAGAAAGGATTTGTTACGAGCATCTATGATTGGTGAGGATATTCATACAATGCCTATCAGTGTAAACATGTCTAGAATGCCTAACTTAACTTATTTAGAAGAAGATGAACTTATTATATATGCTGCAGATCAAATGATAGAGAAAGAAATCGACTCAATACCCATTGTAAAAAATAAAGGTAATAATAAATATCAAGTCACTGGTAGAATTTCAAAAACAACAATTGCAAAATTATTTGTATCATTATTTAAAGAATAGGTGGTAGAACGATGGAAAATATAAAGATAATCATCGCTTCTGATTCAATTGGAGAAACTGCTGAATTAGTAACAAGAGCATGTATTTCTCAATTCAATCCAAAGGAATGTAAACATGAATTTTTAAGGTATCCTTATATCGAGACAAAAGAGGATATTGATGAAGTTATTCAAGTAGCAAATGACAGAAATGCAATTATAGTTTATACGTTAGTTAAACCAGAAATGAAAACTTATATGGAAAGTAAGATAGGTACTAATAAGTTACGTTCTATTGATATTATGGGACCATTAATGGGCTATTTGAAAGATGCTTTTGATGAGAATCCATATAATCAACCTGGTAGAGTCCATCGTTTAGATGACGCTTATTTTAAGAAAATTGATGCGATTGAGTTTGCGGTAAAATATGATGATGGAAAAGACCCTAAAGGATTACCTAAAGCGGATATTGTATTAATTGGTGTTTCAAGAACATCTAAAACTCCTTTATCTCAATATTTAGCCCATAAAAGTTATAAAGTGATGAACGTTCCAATTGTACCTGAAGTAACCCCACCGGACATGTTATTTGACATTGACTCATCAAAATGTATCGCTTTAAGAATTAGTGAAGAAAAATTAAATCGTATTAGAAAACAACGTTTGAAACAGCTCGGATTAGGTGATTCAGCTAGATACGCTAATGAAATACGTATTAAAGAAGAGATTAAATATTTCGAAGATATCGTAGACAGAATTGGATGTGCAGTCATTGATGTATCTGATAAAGCAATTGAAGAAACAGCTAATGATGTAATTAACATAATCGAAAGCCAATCAAAATAGTTTTAATTTATCTTTAAACAAAGTATAATATTATGACTACAATTTATAGGTGATATATATTGCGTATTGAACAATCAGTAATTAATGAAATTAAAGATAAGACCGATATTTTGGATTTAGTAAGTGAATATGTAAAATTAGAAAAGAGAGGACGCAATTACATTGGTTTGTGTCCTTTTCATGATGAGAAGACGCCTTCGTTTACTGTATCTGAAGATAAACAGATTTGTCATTGCTTTGGTTGTAAAAAAGGTGGTAATGTCTTTCAATTTACTCAAGAGATAAAAGATTTATCATTTGTAGAGGCTGTAAAAGAGCTTGGAGAAAGAATTAACATTTCAGTTGATATTGGTAATAGTAGTGACTATACAAGTCAAATAGCATCGGATGATTTAACAATGATTGAGATGCATGAATTAATGAATGAATATTATCAATATGCTTTGCTTAAGACAGTAGAAGGTGAAGAGGCATTAAATTATCTAACAAAACGTGGTTTTACTGAAGAGCTTATTAAATCACGTGGTATTGGTTATGCGCCTAATCATACTCACTTTTGTCATGACTTTTTACAACAAAAAGGGTATGATATAGAACTCGCGTACGAAGCTGGTCTTTTATCACGAAATGAAGAAAATTTCAGCTATTTTGATAGGTTTAGAGATCGCATTATGTTCCCTTTAAATAATGCTCAGGGTCGTATAGTAGGCTATTCAGGTAGAACATATAATAATCAAGAACCTAAATATTTAAACAGCCCGGAAACCCCCATATTTCAAAAGAGAAGATTATTATATAATCTTGATAATGCTAGAAAGCATATACGAAAAAATGATGAAGCCATATTATTAGAAGGATTTATGGATGTAATTAAATCCGATTCATCAGGTCTAAAACCGGTCATTGCAAGTATGGGAACAGCTATATCAGATGAACACATTACTGTTCTAAAAAAATTAACATCTCATATTACTCTAATGTTTGATGGTGATTTCGCTGGTCAAGAAGCAACAATTAAAACTGGGCAACACCTTTTACAACAAGGATTTAATGTTTTTGTTGTTCAATTACCTAAAGATATGGATCCAGATGAGTATATATCAAAATATGGTAATGAAAAATTTCTTGAATATGTAAATAATGAAAAGAAATCATTTATCATTTATAAAGTAAATAAACACAGAGATGAAATTGCTAATAATGACTTAGCTTATGAACGTTATCTTAAAGAAGTTACCCAAGATATTGCATTAATGAATTCTCAAATTTTGCAGAATAAGATAATCAAAGATGTAGCACATATATTTAATGTTGATTCTAATACTCTAAATAGCACTGTGTTGAATCAACAACAATATATTCCTAGCGAACCTCATTTTAATGATTATCAATCATATGATAGTGAAATACAAAATAATACAAATAATTTATTTAGTCATTTATCAAAACATGAAAGCGCTGAAAGAGCCTTACTTAAACATTTTATGAATGATAAAGACTTATTCTTAAATTATCATAAGCAACTTGAAAGTGATGACTTTGATAATCAATTTTTCAAACGTATATATAGTGTTTTAGAAGATTTTTACGCTGAAAATGACAGTTATACAATTAGCGATATGATACTTTACACAGATAATGATAATTTGAGAGATGCAATTATCGCTTTGGATAATTATGATTTAAATCAAGAGCCTTATGATAGTGAAATAGAAGATTACATGAATGTCATCAATGAATCAAAGTATGGAGATACACTTGAAGAATTAAATCATAAATTACGTGAAGCGTCACGGATAGGCGACGTAGAATTGCAAAAATATTATTTGGAACAAATCGTTAATAAAAATAAAGCTCGTATGTAACTCATTATGATAAAAACTGCTATGAAATTGCATACTTTAATAAATCATATAAATAGTATTTCTATTTAATAACCATTATTGTATAATGGTTATTATGCGTTTTTAACGGGTAGATATGGAACATAAGTAATATTTAATAAATGTGATGTCGTTTAAATATAATTGATATTAAACGTTCAAATATTGAATATGAAATGTTACCATTATTATGAATTTTTATTAATACTTTTCTTATTATATTGAAATATTATATAATTAAATATCTTGTTTGAAAGCATATATTACTATTGGGAGGCCTTTTTATGTCTGATAACCAAGTTAAAATTAAAAAACAAACAATAGATCCGACATTAACATTAGAAGATTTTAAGAAACAATTAATCGATAAAGGTAAAAAGGAAGGTCACCTTAGTCATGAGGAAATAGCCGAAAAATTACAAAATTTCGATATGGATTCTGATCAAATGGATGATTTCTTTGACCAATTAAATGATAATGATATTAGTTTAGTAAATGAGAAAGATAGCTCAGATACTGATGAAAAATTAAACCCAAATGATTTAAGTGCCCCTCCAGGTGTTAAAATCAATGACCCTGTAAGAATGTACTTAAAAGAAATTGGCCGAGTTAATCTACTAAGTGCTCAAGAAGAAATTGAATTAGCTAAACGAATTGAGCAAGGTGATGAGATTGCTAAGTCTAGATTAGCTGAAGCTAATTTACGACTAGTTGTAAGTATCGCAAAAAGATATGTTGGACGTGGCATGTTATTCCTTGATTTAATTCAAGAGGGCAACATGGGATTAATAAAAGCTGTTGAGAAATTTGATTTTAGTAAAGGATTCAAATTCTCCACTTATGCAACTTGGTGGATTCGACAAGCAATTACAAGAGCGATTGCCGACCAAGCACGTACAATTAGAATTCCAGTTCACATGGTTGAAACAATTAATAAGTTAATACGTGTTCAAAGACAATTATTACAGGATTTAGGTCGTGATCCTGCACCTGAAGAAATCGGGGAAGAAATGGATTTACCTCCAGAAAAAGTACGTGAAATTCTTAAAATTGCTCAAGAACCAGTATCATTAGAAACACCAATAGGTGAGGAAGATGATAGTCATTTAGGTGACTTCATTGAAGACCAAGAGGCGCAAAGTCCATCTGACCATGCAGCTTACGAACTTTTAAAAGAACAATTAGAAGATGTTTTAGATACACTTACTGACCGTGAAGAAAATGTTTTACGCTTAAGATTTGGTTTAGACGATGGTCGAACAAGAACACTTGAAGAAGTTGGTAAAGTATTTGGTGTTACACGTGAAAGAATTCGTCAAATTGAAGCAAAAGCACTAAGAAAACTTAGACATCCAAGTCGAAGTAAGAGATTAAAAGACTTTATGGATTAATTTTAATAATTCGAGTTAAAACTTTATTTGTTTTCAATGCTCATAGAGTACTTATCGTTTAAAATTTTGAAATATTCATTTCAATTAATTTATTAGTTAGTTTGTAGCATTTACTAATTAATGATTCTATTATCTACTTTGATAATTCAATTCCATTTTAAACGTTACTATATTGAGCTAAAGAGAATTTTAGGCTGAGACACTTAACTTTGTCCCAGTCTCTTTTTATAGTAAAGGAGATACCTATGATAACTTTAAATCAAAGATTAACTTCTGTTTGCAATTACCTTATTCCTGGAAAATTGGCTGACATTGGTTCTGACCATGCATATCTTCCAATTTATGCGATTCAAAATAATTTAATCTCTAGTGCTATTGCTGGGGAAGTTATTAAAGGTCCATATGAAGCAGCAAGAAAAAATGTATTAGTAAATCAACTTAATGATGTAATTGATGTTCGATTAGGGGATGGATTGAGTGTTTTAAGCAAAAACGAATCAATACAGAATATAACTATTTGTGGTATGGGCGGTCCACTAATTGCTAAAATATTGAAAGAAGGAAAAGAGCATCTAGTTCAAGGTCCTAGACTAGTTCTGCAAAGTAACATTCAGACTGAAGCGTTAAGATATACTTTAATGTCTATCAACTATCACATTGTTGATGAGATTATTATGGAAGAAAAAGGACATATTTACGAAATAGTTGTAGCTGAATACAATACGACTAGTGAAAATTTGAATAATAAAGAATTAAAATTTGGACCCAAGCTATTACAAAAGAAAAATGAAATTTTTTATAAGAAATGGAATCATGAATTAGAAGCACTTAAACATATTCGCAATCAATTGAATTCAAAATCACATCATGAGAGACTTAAAGAAATAGAGAATGATATATCATTAATTACTGAGGTGTTAAATAATGAAGATTAAAGAGTTAATGTCTATTATTGATAATCACGTTCCTCTCAAAACAGCAGAAAGTTGGGACAACGTTGGATTACTTATAGGTAGTAATGAATCTGAAATCAATGGTATCTTAACTACACTGGATTGTACCGACGCAATTGTTAACCAAGCGATAGATAATGATTACAACACGATTATCGCTCATCATCCACTCATTTTTAAGGGTGTAAAATCAATTATTGATGATGGTTATGGACAATTAATTCAAAAAATTATTCGTCATGATATTAACCTCATTGCTTTACACACAAACCTTGATAACCACGTTAATGGTGTAAACCAAATGCTAGCTAATAAATTAAAGTTGAACAATATACAATTTTTAACACAAGAAAACGAAACCTATTTTAAAGTTCAGACTTATATACCTAAGGAAGATATAGAAACCTTTAAAAATAGCCTTGATCTAGTAGGACTCGCAAAAGAAGGTAATTATGAATATTGTTTTTATGAATCTGAGGGCCGCGGTCAGTTCAAACCTGTAGGTGAAGCTAAACCATATTTAGGTCAAATAAACAATATTGAATACGTGAACGAAGTTAAAATTGAATTTATGATTAAAGATAGTCAATATGAATTAGCTGAAAAAGCAATAATTAGCAACCATCCTTATGAAACGCCAGTTTATGATTTTATTAAAATGACTAAAACTGCCAATTATGGACTTGGTAAAATCGGGAATATGGAAGAAGCAATGCCATTAGCTGAATTTGTGAAATTTGTAAAAAAGCAGCTTGGTATACCTAGTGTTAGATATACTGGTGATTCTGATAAACTCATTCGAAATGTAGCAATCATTGGTGGCTCTGGAATTGGATTTGAATCGCTTGCATTCAATAAGGGTGCTGATATCTTTATAACAGGGGATGTTAAACACCATGATGCACTTGATGCACAGACCAACGGCATAACCATTTTAGATATTAATCATTATAGTGAATATGTAATGAGAGAGGGACTGAAAGATTTATTGAAGCATTGGTTAAATACTGAAAATGTAAACTTCCCAATTGAGGCTTCTAATATTAATACAGACCCATTCAATTATAGCTAAATAAAATTTAATCAACATCAATTGAATATTTTAAGGAGGCCTAATCGATGGCAACTCATCCATTTGAGTTATTTAATTTAGACTCAAAACTTATAGAAGCAATTAAAGATTTAAAATTTGAAAAACCAACTGAAATTCAGAATAGAATAATTCCTAGAATTAAAAAAGGGGTTAATTTAATAGGTCAATCTCAAACAGGTACAGGGAAATCTCATGCATTTTTATTACCATTAATGGATAAAATAGACGTTGAAAATAAAGAACCTCAATCTATCGTGGTGGCTCCTACAAGAGAATTAGCACAACAGTTATATCAGGCAGCAAACCATCTAGCTACTTTTAAACAGGGCGTTAAAGTTAGTTTGTTTATAGGTGGTACAGATATAGAGAAAGATAGACAGCGTACAAGTAATCAACCGCAATTAGTAATAGGAACACCAACTAGAATTAATGATTTAGCTCAAAGTGGTCATTTACATGCGCACTTAGCATCTTATCTTATTGTGGATGAAGCTGATTTAATGATTGATTTAGGATTAATTGAAGATGTAGATTTAATTGCATCTCGTCTAGATGAAAATGCACATATAGCTGTCTTCAGTGCTACTATACCTAAATCCTTACAACCATTTTTAAATAAATATCTTAGTAATCCTGAGTATGTAGAGGTTGATTCTAAATCTCAAAATAAAAAAAATATCGAATTTTATCTAATTCCAACTAAAGGTACTGAAAAAGTAGATAAAACACTTCAATTAATTGATATTTTAAATCCGTACTTATGTATTGTATTTTGTAATAGTAGAGATAATGCGGATGAATTAGCTAATTCATTAAATGCAGCCGGTATTAAAGTTGGCATGATACACGGAGGTTTAACACCTAGAGAGCGCAAGCAACAAATGAAACGTATACGTAATTTAGAATTTCAATTTGTTATCGCAAGTGATTTAGCTTCTCGAGGTATAGACATTGAAGGCGTTAGTCATGTTATTAATTTTGACGTACCTAAAGATATTGACTTCTTCACACACCGTGTGGGTAGAACAGGTAGAGGTAATTATAAAGGTGTGGCAATAACTCTTTATAGTCCGGATGAAGAACATTTAATCACACTAATTGAAGATAAAGGCTACCATTTTGAAAATGTTGATGTGAAAAATAATGAATTAACACCAATTAAAGCACATAATACTCGACGTAAGCGTGTAAGAAAAGACGATCACTTAACGAACGAAGTGAAACATAAAGTGCGAAGTAAGACTAAAAATAAAGTCAAACCAGGTTATAAAAAGAAATTTAAACAAGAAGTCGAAAGAATGAAGAGACAAGAAAGAAAACAATTTAGTAAAAGACAAAATAGACAACAACGAAAAAATAATAAAAAGGGTTAGGTGAAAGCAATGTTACTTGGGTCACATGTTTCTATGAGTGGTAAAAAGATGTTAGAAGGTTCTGCAGAAGAAGCACACAAATTTGGTGAGTCTACATTTATGATTTATACTGGTGCACCTCAAAATACAAGAAGAAAGAGCATAGAGGATTTAAATATCGAAAAAGGACATGAAGCCATGGATAAATATGGTTTATCTAATTTAGTCGTCCATGCTCCATATATTATAAACATCGCTAACACTACAAAACCGGAAGTCTTTCAATTAGGGGTAGATTTCCTTCAAAATGAAATTGAACGAACACAAGCTTTAGGTGCTAAAGATATTGTTCTACATCCTGGTTCACATGTTGGCGCTGGTGCTGATAAAGGTATTCAACAGATTATTAAAGGTTTGAATGAAGTTTTAACTCATGATAATGATGTGCGTATCGCTCTAGAAACTATGGCTGGAAAAGGATCTGAAGTTGGACGAAGTTTTGAGGAAATCGCACAAATTATTGACGGGGTTACGCATAATGATCGATTATCAATCTGTTTCGATACATGTCACACTCATGATGCTGGATATAACATTAAAGGGGATTTCGATGGTGTATTAAATGAATTTGATAAAATTATTGGCTTAGATCGAATAAAAGTGGTTCATGTTAATGATAGTAAAAATGAGCAAGGTGCTCATAAAGATAGACACGAAAATATTGGATTCGGTCACATTGGATTTGACGCATTAAATTATGTAGTACACCATGATGTTTTCAAAGATATTCCTAAAATTTTAGAAACACCTTATGTTGGTGAAGATAAAAAAAATAAGAAACCCCCTTATAAATTTGAAATAGAGATGTTAAAAGCACAACAATTTGATTCAGAATTAAAAGATAAAATTCTTCAACAATAATTACTATTAATTGGAAGCTGAATCAAATATTAATATTTGAGGCTATGATGTAATAAAACAATAGCTGTATAACCTTAAAATCGTTAAACCTTAACTCTTCACAGACTTAATAATTTTCTCAGGAGTGATACAATGAATTTTACAATAATTCTGTATCGCTCCATTTTATTATCTATTAAATCAAGTCGTAAACATTACTATTTACAACTTCTAAACTTAATTGTATAGTATTAAACGAGGTGAAATAATGAATCAACCTGTTTTTGAATTAAAAAATATCGATTATCAATTTGATAATAAGCAAGTTTTAGAAAATATTAATATACACATAAATAAAGGAGAATTTTTAGCAATTGTAGGTCCCAATGGAGCAGGTAAGTCTACTTTACTAAAAATCATATTAGGGTTGCTTCCGTTGCAAAAGGGCGAAATATATATAGATGGTAAATCATATAAAAAGCAAAACCAATCTGCTTTAAAGATAAGTTACGTATCACAAAAAGCTACAGCTTTTAATGCTGGATTTCCAGCTAGTGTTAAAGAAGTGGTACTTAGTGGTCTTACTAAAACAAAGAAGTTATTTCAAAAGTTTAATAAAAAAGATGAAGCACTTGTCGATGACGTTTTAACTAGATTAAATATTAATCATCTCATCAACAAGAATATTGCAGAACTTTCCGGCGGACAACAACAGCGTGTATTAATTGCGAGAGCTTTAATCTCCAATCCTTCTGTCTTAGTTTTAGATGAACCTACAAATGGTATTGATGCAAAACATGTAAGCGAATTTTATGAAACGCTTGAAAGATTAAAAGATGAAGGTATAACGATTATATTAGTAACACATGACATTGGCGTTGTAGCTGATACAGCAACAAAAGTAGCATGCTTAAATAAACATTTACATTTCCATGGATCAACCGAGGACTTCAAAAAACTAGACGAAGTTGAAATTTCTAAAATTTATGGTCACCCCATTAAATTTGTGGATCATCAACATAATAGAGATTGTTGTGAAGTTTAAAATTTAATATATTAGGAGTAACAAAATGAATGTATTAATTAAACAAGTAAGTGGTGATATCCATGATTGAAGCGTTATTAAATTTCGACTTCATGAGATATTCATTACTTAGTGGTATTTTAATTGGATTTATTGCACCTTTGATTGGTGCTTTTATAGTTGTAAGAAGATTATCTTTGATTGCAGATGCGCTTAGCCATGTTACACTAGGCGGTATCTCATTTGGCATGTTTATACTAACTTTGTCACCCGCACTAGCTATTATTAATCCGATGTGGTTTGGAATATTATTTGCTATCGTAGGTGCGCTTTTAATTGAAAAGTTAAGAACATCGTATTCTAACTATCAAGAGATTGCCATACCAATTATTATGAGCGCAGGGATTGCACTAAGTGCCATTTTTATTTCTCTTGCAGATGGATTTAACCAAGAAATAGTAGGTTTACTATTTGGTTCCATAAGTGCGGTCAGTCTTAGTGATTTATTAACGGTTGTAGGTATAGCAATTGTCGTTATTTTATTTATTACTTTATTTTATAAAGAATTATTTATACTTTCATTTGACGAAGAATATAGTAGAGTTATAAATATTCCTAAATGGATTCAATTTTTATTTATAGTTATCGTGGCTATGGTAATTTCTGCTTCAATGAGAGTGGTTGGCATACTTTTAGTCAGCGCATTAATAACATTACCCATTGCTATAGCAATGAGAATAACTAAAGGTTTCAAACAATTAATCATTTTAAGTGTCATAATTGGCGAATTTTCAGTTATAATGGGCCTTGTTTTAGCATTTTATATGAATATTTCACCAGGTGGTGTTATTGTAGTACTATTAGTTTTATTATTAGGACTTACAATGTTATTTCAAAAATCAATTGTAAGACTTAAAAAGGGGCAATAACTTATGAATACAAATGATGCAATTAAAATTTTAAAAGATAATGGTTTGAAATATACTAAGAAACGTGAAGATATGATTAATATTTTTGTTAAAGAAGATAAATACATTAATGCAAAACATATTCAACAACAATTAGACAAAGATTATCCAGGTATCTCTTTCGATACAATTTATCGTAATTTACATTTATTTAAAGACTTAAAAATTATTGAGAGTACTGAATTAGATGGTGAAATGAAATTTAGAATTGCTTGTATGAATCATCACCATCATCACTTTATTTGTGAAAATTGTGGTGATACTAAAGTCATTGATTTTTGCCCAATTGATCAAATAAAGGTATATCTACCTAATGTAGATATTCACACCCATAAACTAGAAGTTTATGGCGTGTGTGAAGAATGTCAAAAACAAAACTCAAAATAAAATTTTTTAAATTATAAATATCAATTGTTTTTGCTCATACACTTAAATAATTTAAAAATGAGTTATTGTAAGGCTAAAATGCAAATATATATTAGCAATGTAAACTGAGAAAGTGTTAATTGTAGCTTTCTCAGTTTTTTGAGTCAGTCGACTGAGAATCCCATTAAAGAATTAATAGATTTACAGAATAGAAAACAAATCATATTTCAGTTTAATTTAACAATCTTAAAATTAAATGTAATTAAAAAATTTTGATATACATAGGTCAAAAGTAGGAATTATTTAAAAATAACCAATTATAGTCTGTAATTATGTTTAAAAGTTATCATTTTGAGTTATATTATAAAAGTAAGTTGATAATAAGCGTATTAATATTAGTTGCAAGCAAATATTTTGTTGCTTAGTTAATAACTTGTTATTATAAATGTAACGAATTTTTAGGAGGATGATTAATTATGGCTTTTGAATTACCAAATTTACCATATGCAGCAGATGCATTAGAACCACACATTGACAAACAAACTATGGAAATCCATCATGACAAACATCACAACACTTATGTTACAAAATTAAATTCTGCAGTTGAGGGAACAGATCTTGAATCTAAATCAATTGAAGAAATTGTTGCTAACTTAGATAGTGTACCTGAAGATATTCAAACAGCTGTTCGTAATAATGGTGGCGGACACTTAAATCACTCATTATTCTGGGAATTATTAACTCCTAATTCTGAAGAAAAAGGTACTGTTGTTGATAAAATCAAAGAACAATGGGGCTCTTTAGATGAATTCAAAAAAGAATTCGCTGACAAAGCAGCAGCTCGTTTCGGTTCAGGTTGGGCATGGTTAGTTGTTAACAATGGTCAATTAGAAATTGTTACTACACCTAACCAAGATAACCCATTAACTGAAGGTAAAACACCTATCTTAGGTTTAGATGTTTGGGAACACGCTTATTACCTTAAATATCAAAACAAACGTCCAGATTATATTAGTGCTTTCTGGAATGTTGTTAACTGGGAAAAAGTTGACGAATTATACAATGCAACAAAATAATTCTATATTTCCTAATTAACATGTGGCCTCTATTAGAGGCCACTTTTTTTATTAAAATGATGGTAATATGTTTAATTTTCATATATCATTTATGAGTAAACATGTTTAATAATTGAGGTAGGTTATCTTGCTTAAAAGGTTAAAGGAAAAGTCTAATGATGAAAAAATAAAGCACACAATGAATAAACGAATAAGTTTTGTGTTTGGTGCTATTGTAGTTATATTTGGAATTATAGTTTTAAGGTTAGGATATTTACAAATTGCGCAAGGCTCCCATTATAGCCAACTAGTAAAAAACGATGAAAACATAACTGTAAATGAATCTGTTCCTAGGGGAAGAATTCTTGATAGGAATGGAAAAGTATTAGTAGATAATGCTTCTAAACTAACGATTACATACACAAGATCTAGGAAAACAAGTCAAAAAGATATGCTCGATACTGCAAAAAAATTGTCTTCTCTCATTACTATGAAAACTGACAAAATTACTGAAAGAGATAAACAAGATTTTTGGATTCAGAAACATCAAGATGAAGTAGACAAATTAATGAAAAAAGAAACTTCAATGTTAAATGAAGGTAGTATTACTCAAGACCAATATGATAAACAATTATATAAAAAAGTTGGAGACAAACAAATTAATAGTTTATCAAAAAAAGACTTGCAAGTTTTAGCAATTTATCGTGAAATGTCTGCTGGTTCTACCATGAACCCGCAAACAATTAAGAATGAGGATGTAAGTGAAAAAGAATATGCTGCAGTGTCACAGCAACTTGATAGTCTTCCAGGTGTAAATACAACTATGGATTGGGACCGACGCTATCCTTATGGAGATACATTAAGAAGTATATTTGGTAGTGTATCTACATCAAGTGAAGGTATTCCTAAAGAATTGACCGAACAATATTTAGCTAAAGGTTATTCTCGAAATGATAGAGTTGGAAAATCTTATTTAGAATATCAATATGAAGATATTTTACGTGGTAAGAAAAAAGAAATGAAATATACTACTGATAAATCTGGAAAAGTCATAAACTCTGAAGTAATCAATCCTGGATCTAGAGGCGATGATTTACAGTTAACAATTGATATAGACTTACAGAGAAAAGTAGAATCTTTATTAGAAAATCAAATCAAGACGTTACGCAGTCAAGGTGCTAAAGATATGGATAACGCGCTTATTGTAGTGCAAAATCCTAAAAATGGCGATATTTTAGCTATGGCAGGAAAACAAATCGATAAAAATGGTAAGCTAACAGATTATGATTTAGGAAACTTTACTGGTCAATTTGCAGTTGGTTCTTCAGTAAAAGGTGGAACCCTATTAGCTGGATATCAAAATAATGCGATTAAAGTTGGCGAGGAAATGATAGATGAGCCACTTCATTTTAAAGGTGGATTAACAAAACGCTCATACTTTAATAAAAATGATAAAGTCAGAATTAATGATAAAGAAGCATTAATGCACTCTTCAAACGTATATATGTTTAAAACTGCTCTTAAATTAGCCGGAGATCCTTACTATAGTGGAATGGGCTTACCTACAGATATAAGTGAAGCTGGCCAGAAATTAAGAAAAGGGCTTAATCAAGTCGGATTGGGAGTTAAAACAGGTATTGACTTACCAAATGAAACAATAGGTCAAATTGAACCATTAACAAACAATTCAGGCAATTATCTTGATTTATCAATTGGTCAATATGACACATATAGTCCAATTCAATTATCACAGTACGTTTCTACAATAGCTAATGATGGTTATAGAATCCAACCGCACATTGGATTAGCAATTCATGATGCTACAAATAGTGATGACATAGGACCTGTTAAACAAAAAATCAAAGGTAATGTATTAAACAAAGTAAACAATTCTGAAGATGAAATTAATGAAGTTCAAAAAGGGTTTGAGATGGCATTCAATAAGCAAGATGGAACAGGTTATTCAAGTTTCCACAAAACTAAAGTGCCATCTGCAGGAAAAACAGGTACTGCTGAAGTATTCCAAGACGGTGAATCTAGAGTTAATTCAACATATATAGGTTATGCACCTATTAAAGATCCTAAATTATCATTCTCAATTGTATATACAAATCAACCTGTCCCACCACCATGGTTAAATGGTGGAGACCTAGGAAGAGATGTAATTAATTATTACTTTGACGATAAAAAATAACTATTTTACTTTTAATGAATTGAAATTTTTTAGAGCATCAAAAATAATACTTTTCAATTTTTAAACTAAGTGGTATGATTATAAAGTCGTATTTAGAAAAGGTAAGGAGGATTTAACATGCGCGTAAATGTAACATTAGCTTGTACAGAATGTGGAGATAGAAACTACATTTCTACTAAAAACAAAAGAACTAATCCTGAACGTGTTGAAATGAAAAAATATTGTTCACGTGATAATAAACACACTTTACACCGTGAAACTAAATAACAACTCATCTAAAGAGTTTGTTTCAAAAATAATATTATAAGACTACATTGCTAATTTGCAGTAACCGACTTGATAGTTAAACGCTAAAGTTGCGTTTTTCGGCTCAAGTCATCCTTACAGGGGCAAGACTATGAATCCATAATGGATTCTGTCTAGCTCCTTTTTTATTTCATCTAAATGACATCATCTTTTAATAACGTTATAATATATATAGTGTTTAGAGAGTGGGGATGTTATGAGTAAAAAAGAGATTAGAAAAGAAATATTATCTCAAATGAAACAATTAGAAAAAGAACACAAACTTCGTGCAGACGCATGGTTGAAGAATCAATTAATCAATAATACTGAATATAAAAACGCGAAAAGAATAGGTATTGTTTTATCTATGCCTCATGAAGTAGATACTTATCCCATCATCGAAACGATGTTATCTGATGATAAGAAAGTCTTTGTTCCTAATACAAACTACAAATTAAAAGAAATGAATTTTAAACAGCTATTATCTTTAAACCGACTTGAAAAAGATGAAAAAGGCTTATTATATGTTAATGATGACACTGAAATTACTGATCAATTAGATTTAATTGTTGTTCCTGGAGTTGCTTTTAGAGATGATGGTTATCGAATAGGTTATGGTGGAGGATATTATGATCGCTTCTTAAGTGATTCAAATGCCAATACTATTAGTTTAATTTATGACCTACAATTAACACAGTTTGATATCGAATCCCATGATCAACCTGTTGAAAAATTAATAATTTTCAATACTTAAATTTTGGAGGAATTAATGGATACAGAAAAATACTTCTGGAAGTCTATCTATTATTTTATAAAATATTACAATTATCACATTGTAAATATTGATAAAAATGATAGTGAAATTTGGCTTATACATAAAAAGAAAAACAAGCTAGTGATATTTAGGAAAGATATCGCTTCTAACCAAGAAATTCAGTTTGATAAAGCTAAAATGTTGGATAATTATCAACAATATGAGGATGACCTCAATTTTAAATTAAAAAGCGTTAAATATTATTATTTCACAGATCAAAAATTTGATAATATCAAATCCGCTGACTCTAGTCCCATTAAAATAGAAAGCATGAGTATTTCAAATAACAATGATTTAAATAAATTGATTCATAATAATATATTAACTAAATTAATGTTTAGACAAGATAACAAACTATCAAATTACTATAAGCGACGTGTATTGTCACAAAACCCAATTGATAAACATATGTTGCGTTTTACACCTATGACATATGGGTTAATCATAATCAACGTTTTGATATGGCTAATAATGATTCTTTATCTAAATCATTTTTCCGATGTTAAATTGTTAGATTTAGGTGGATTAGTACACTTTAACGTCGTTCATGGCGAATGGTATCGACTTATAACATCCATGTTTCTACACTTTAATTTTGAGCACATTTTAATTAATATGCTGTCATTATTTATTTTCGGTAAGATAGTCGAATCTATAGTCGGCCCATTAAGAATGTTAGGGATTTATGTAATTTCTGGTTTACTCGGAAATTTTATTTCACTATCATTTAATCTTCATACTGTATCTGTAGGTGCTAGCGGAGCTATTTTCGGGCTAATTGGCTCAATTTTTGCAATGATGTTTGTAAGTAAGACCTATACTAGAAAAACAATTGGTCAAATGTTAATCGCATTATTAGTGCTAATTGTTTTATCATTATTTATGTCTAATATTAATATTATGGCTCATCTAGGAGGATTTATTGGTGGTGTTTTAATCACTTTAATTGGTTATTATTTCACACACAATCGTAATTTATTTTGGATTTTCTTAATTATATTGCTTGTTTTGTTTGTTGCATTACAGGTAAGAATTTTTACTATTAAAGAAGAAAATATTTATGATAAATTAATTGAGGATGCTATATTAGACTATAATTATAAAGAGGCAAGTTCAATTGTAAACCATACAATTGACAAAGGTTATGATGACGATCGAACGTATTATTTAAAGGGGCTTATAACAGCAGCTACAAGTTCTAGAGCAGAGGGCATGGCGGATTGGGAACGCGGTTTAAAAAACCATCCGAATTCTGGTCTTTTGAACTATGAACTTGCAATTGCTAATAGAGCACTTGATGATAATGGAAAAGCACTCAAATATGTAAAAAAAGCTTTAACTATTAATTCTGACGATAATGATTATAAAAATTTAAAAAAAGAGTTGGATCAATCAAATGAATCGAGAAATTAAAAATTTCTATGATGTATTACAGCTTTTAAAGCGTTATGGATTTATTATCTATTTTAAAAATCCAAACGATATGTATGAAATGATGCTACAAGAAATAAAATCATTATATCATTACGAACTATTATCTAAAGATGAATACCTTAAATGTATTTTACTAATTAACCAAAGAAGGAATGAGCATAAATGAAAGATATTATTTTAGCAGCAGATATTGGTGGGACAACTTGTAAACTTGGAATATTCAATGGCGAACTCGAACAACTACACAAATGGTCTATAAAAACAGATACGTCTGACCACACGGGGAAAACATTATTAAAGAATATCTATCATTCATTTAACGAAACACTTTCAACTCACCAATTAAAAATTGATGATGTCATTGGTGTTGGAATTGGTGTACCGGGGCCTGTTGATTTTGAAACTGGCATTGTTAATGGGGCAGTTAATTTGCATTGGCCAGGTAGTGTAAATGTTCGACAAATATTTAGTGAATTTATTAACTGTCCTGTGTATGTTGATAATGATGCTAATGTAGCGGCATTAGGAGAAAAACATAAAGGTGCAGGTCAAGGTGCTGACGATGTAGTTGCTATAACATTAGGTACCGGTTTAGGTGGAGGTATTATCTCTAATGGTGAACTTGTCCATGGTCATAATGGATCAGGTGCAGAAATAGGTCACATCAGAACTGATTTTGATCAACGCTTTAATTGTAATTGTGGTAAATCAGGTTGTATAGAAACTGTTGCTTCTGCTACTGGTGTCGTTAATTTGGTTAATTTTTATTATCCAAAATTAACGTTTAAATCATCAATATTACCGTTAATAAAAGACAATAAAGTTACAGCTAAAGCCGTATTTGATGCCGCTAAAGCAGGTGATCAATTCTGTATCTTTATTACTGAAAAAGTGGCAAACCACATCGCTTATTTATGTAGTATTATTAGCGCAACAAGCAATCCCAAATACATCGTTTTAGGTGGAGGTATGTCAACAGCTGGTTTGATTTTAATCGAAAATATTAAAACTGAGTACCACAACTTAACATTCACTCCCGCTCAAAAAGATACTGAAATTGTTCAAGCTCAACTAGGTAATGATGCAGGAATAACTGGTGCAGCAGGGCTAATTAAAACATATATATTAGAAAAGGGTGGTGTTAAATAATGGCTATTGTTGATGTAGTTATTATTCCAGTTGGAACTGAAGGACCAAGTGTTAGTAAATATATTGCAGAAATACAAATGAAATTAGAAAGTTTTAAACAAGAAGGAAAAATTGATTATCAATTAACTCCAATGAATACTCTAATCGAAGGGGATTTAAAAGACTTATTCGAAGTAGTACAGGCAATCCATGAATTGCCGTTTAATAAAGGTATTGATAGAGTTTGCACAAACTTACGTATAGATGATAGACGCGATAAATCACGTAAAATGAACGATAAACTAAAATCAGTTCAAAAACATATCGATAATCAAGGAGAATAATATGAAAATCTCAAGCTTAACTTTAGGAATGGTAGATACTAATGCATATTTTATTGAAAATGAAGAAAGTGTTATATTAATCGATCCTGCTGGTGAACCAGATAAGATTTTTAAAAAATTAAATAAAATTAACAAACCATTAAAAGCAATTTTATTAACACATGCGCACTTTGATCATATTGGTGCACTAGACGATGTCGTTAATAAATATGAAGTACCATTATACATGAATAAAGAAGAGTTTAGTTTTCTAAAGGATCCTGATAAAAATGGTTCTGCTAAGTTTAAGCAATATGGTATGCCTTTAATTACTAGTGACGTCTCACCAATCCAATTAGATGAAGGTGAGTACAATATTGAAGGATTTAAATTCAATGTACTGCATACTCCTGGTCATTCTCCTGGAAGTTTGACGTATGTATTTGAGGATTTCGCTGTAGTCGGTGACACGTTATTTAACAATGGTATAGGTCGTACTGACTTATATCGCGGTGATTATGAAACACTGGTTGATTCTATCAAAGATAAATTATTTGAATTAGAAGGCGATTTACCATTATTCCCTGGCCATGGTCCATATACAACAGTCGATGACGAGCAATTAAATCCATTTTTAGATGGCCAATAAAATAAAGTAATTTCTTCACCTCCTACGTTTATATATGTAGGAGGTGTTTTTTTGAAACTATTATTCAGAGAGATAGTTAATAAAGCTATTTCAAAAAATGCGAGCGACATACATTTTATCCCTTCAGTTGATGAAGTTCATATTAAATTTAGAATTAATGATTACCTTGAACTTTATGAAATATTCAACTTAGATATATATCAAAAATTATTAGTATTTATGAAGTTCAAATCAGGCTTGGACGTTTCATCTCAACAATCCGCTCAAAGTGGTCGTTATACTTATCAATCTAAATCTACTTTTTATTTACGGATTTCAACATTACCTTTGTCTTTAGGTATAGAAAGTTGTGTAATTAGGATAATTCCTCAATATTTTCAAGCAAAAAAAGAATATAAAGAATTTAACGATTTTAAACACTTAGTAAATAAAAAGCAGGGATTAATTCTATTAACTGGACCCACAGGATCCGGCAAAAGTACTCTAATGTATCAAATGGTTCTACACGCATATAAAGAATTAAATCTTAATGTTATCACTATCGAAAACCCAGTTGAGCAATTACTAAAAGGCATTACCCAAATATCAATAAATAAAAAGGCAGGTATAGACTACATAAGTTCATTTAAAGATATATTAAGATGTGATCCTGATATTATTTTAATAGGTGAAATAAGAGACGCAGAGGTTGCTAAATGTGTTATTCAAGCTAGTTTGAGTGGACATCTTGTATTATCAACCATGCATTCTACTAATTGTAGAGGTGCATTACTTCGGTTACTTGAGATGGGAATTTCAATTCAAGAATTAACTCAATCTATCAATATCATTTCTAATCAAAGATTAATAACGACTACTCAGAATGAGCGTCGCTTAATTTGTGAAACAATAGATAAAATGCAGATACAATATTTCTTCGAGCATGAACAAACAATGCCACATAATTTTAATAATTTAGAACAGCAATTAAATTTATTATCTAAAGAAGGAACAATTTGTGAAGATACTGCAAGTAAATATTTTTAAAATGTCATCTAAGAATTTAACGAGTGCACAAATGATTCACTTACTTGAAACACTGTCAAACTTATTAAAAAGTGGCTTCACACTTTTAGAGAGTTTTGAGTTCATCAACCTATATTTCAAATACAGAGATAAGGAATTAAAAAATAAAATCATAGCATCTATTAAGTCAGGTGAAACATGTTATGAAGTATTAAATTTGATAGGTTATCCAAATTCAATTACAACTCCAATCTATTTTTCACAAAAATATGGTAATTTAGAAGACGCTTTAGAGGAGTCCATTAAATATTTAAAGACAAATTTATCTGCAAAACAGCAAGTAATTAAAGCTGTTCAATATCCACTCTTATTATGCTGTATTTTTATGTGTATGATAGTAGTTTTAAACTATACTGTCATTCCACAATTTGAACAACTATACATTTCTATGGATGTAAATTTATCATTTTACCAGAAATTCTTAACCTCAATGATTACTTCTTTTCCCGCTTTTTTAATCTTTTTCATTACTATTTTAATTTTAATCTTTGTAATTTTAACCATAGTATTATTACGAATAGAAACTTCTAAAAAAATAATTATTTTATCATCAATACCTTTGTTTAATAGCTATTATAAAATTTTTAAAACTTATCAAATATCTAATGATTTAAGTCTATTTTATAAAAATGGCGTAAGTTTACAGGACATTGTTACAACATATATTAAACAAAATGATAATGAATATTTAAGGTTTCTAGGAGAATTTTTAATGGATAAAACTAATAGAGGTGAAACTTTAGCAAATAGTTTAGCTATGATGCCGTGTTTTCAAAAAGACTTAATTAAATTTATAAAGCAGGGAGAAAAAAGTGCCAAATTAGATATAGAACTTAAAATTTACTCAAGTATTTTAATTAATAGATTTAAAGAAAAATCACTTCTTCATACAAAAATCATTCAACCAATTATTTTTCTGTTTCTAGGCTTGTTCATTGTTAGTTTGTATTTAGTAATTATGTTACCAATGTTTCAGTTAATGCAAAATATTAAATGATAAGGAGTTTAATATGAAGAATCACTTTGAAAATTTAAAAAAGTTAAAAGCCTTTACTCTAATAGAAATGTTATTAGTATTACTAATTATCAGCGTATTACTAATATTAATTATTCCAAACATTGCAAAACAAACAGCTCATATCCAGTCCACAGGTTGTGAAGCTCAAGTCAAAATGATAAATAGTCAAATAGAAGCATATACATTAAAACATAATCGAACACCTTCTAATATAAATGATCTTATAAATGATGGCCTTATAAAAGAAGGACAAAAACAATGCAGATCGGGAGAAACAATTACAATATCTAATGGTGAGGCTATTGCGAACTAGTAAAATTAATGCGTTTACTCTTCTTGAAACATTGCTTACCTTATTAATTTTAATAATAATTATTATGATTTCCCCAAGCATTTATACAAAAACTAAATTAGATTTAATCGAAAGTGAATTAAAAGTAAAAAATATTATCACCCAATTAGAGTATATAAAATCAAAAGCAATTGCTGAGAACCAATCAATTACAATTGTATTTAGCAAACAAGCCACAGAAATGAATATTATTGAACAAAATGGAAATAAATACAAATTAGGATTATTTGGCACTAAAATTATTTCAGTTGCAAAAGTACACACCATAACATTCAATAATGAAGGTAAAATCAATCGTTTTGGATCAATCATTTTGAAAGCTAAAGAGAATATTTACAGAGTAATTTTTAACATTGATAAAGGAAGGATAAGATTTGTTAAATTATCAAATTAGGGGA
Source organism: Staphylococcus sp. GDX7P312P (assembly GCF_008385775.1). Classification (NCBI taxonomy): domain Bacteria; kingdom Bacillati; phylum Bacillota; class Bacilli; order Caryophanales; family Staphylococcaceae; genus Staphylococcus; species Staphylococcus sp. GDX7P312P. The sequence continues at coordinate 53,169 of NZ_VUKI01000019.1, forward strand.
AGTTTATTAATTGATAGTTTATTAGGCTTTTTGATTCTAACTTTTATTACTTTAATATTCTTACCTCTATTACAACAATTAAATTTCAATATACGTAATCAATACGAAATTTTAGATATGAAAAGTGCTATTATCACAAGCCAAAAACATTATAGTATTAAAGAATTAAAGAAGGGGATAACTATAGGAAAATATGAAATTAAAATTTATAAAAATACAATATGCAATAATAATAGTTTATCTAAGAATAAGGTCTGTGTTCAGCTCAGTAACTAAAGGATTTACATTTATAGAAATGCTAATATCCTTATTAATTACTATAATTATTTTAACTATAATACCCCATCTATTTCGTTTGACTGATACTTACTTAAGTGCGGCCTATGAATTTGACCAATTAGAATATTCATTTTTTCAATTGGACCTTAATAAAATGACCAATTCTAAAGCAACTTCTTTAAAATTAATTGATGAACATTCAATTTTACTCAAACAACAAAATCAAAATAGTTTCATTAAATATCAAAATCACAAAATTATTTTTGTAAATAACAATAGAGGGAATATTACACTACTAAATAATGTTTTAAATGCGAAGTTCATTTCTAATCATAAAGGAATTATAGAAGTGTCTCTAAGGATTGGAAATAGGGAGAATTTCTATGACAAAACACTTTACTTATAACTATAAAGGTTTTATAAGCATATATACTATGCTCATATTTATCATATATTTATCAATCATCTCTTTTTATACAACTCAATATAGTTTAAAATTGAAGACAATTCATAACATTAATAGTTATTATGATTTGAAGATATATCAACTATTTGAAAAAAGGTGATGCTATTGAACAAAAAAAATTCGCCAATAATTCTTATCGGCTTTATGGGCACAGGTAAAAGTACTATTGGAGAATACTTATCATTAGAAAATCAATTAAGTTTCATAGATTTAGATGTATACATAGAAATTAAGGAAAATAAAACAATACCGGAAATCTTTGAAGAAGTTGGAGAAATCGGTTTTAGGAAGATAGAATATAACTATTTAACTGAATGCACAAAAAAATACGATGTTATTGCAACTGGTGGTGGTGTTATCGAATATAGTGAATCACTAAATCATTTGAAACAGTATAAATACATTTTTTGGCTAGATTGTGACATTGATGTTATCTTCAAGAGAGTATTAAACGACAATCATAGACCAAATGCAATTGATAAATCCAAAAAACAGTTAAATAACTTGTATTTATCAAGGATTTCAAGATATAATGAAATCGCATTCATGAAAGTGAATAGTGATAAAACAATCAGAGAAATTTATAATGAGATTATAAATTATCTTACTTGCGGTTGATCAGTATTAGAGAGAATAAAAATATATTACTTAAATTTAAGTACAATAATTTTTATCGCCGAAGGTGCAAGTTAACTACTAAACTCTCAGGCAAAAGGATAATACTGCTACGCATTCCTGGATTAAGTGTATAAACAGGGTAGCTATTTGCTACTCTGTTTTTTATAAAAATTATAGGGGGTTTTCTAATGACAAGCGAATTAAAAAAAACACCATTGTATCAAAATTATGTTGACAGTGGTGCAAAAATAGTAGAATTCGGTGGATGGGCAATGCCTGTTCAATTTACAAGTATCAAAGAAGAACATAATGCAGTTAGATATGAAGTAGGTATGTTCGATGTAAGCCATATGGGAGAAATCTCTATAAAAGGCAATGATGCAAGTAAATTTGTCCAATACTTACTTTCAAACGATACTAACAACCTTACTGATACTAAAGCTCAATATACTGCTTTATGTAACGAAGAAGGCGGTATTATTGATGACTTAGTAACATATAAAATTGGCGACAATGATTATCTATTAATTGTTAACGCTGCAAATACAGATAAAGATTTTGCTTGGGTACAAAAACATGCACCTAAATTTGATGTTGAAGTATCAAATGTATCTGATCAATTCGGTCAGTTAGCTGTTCAAGGTCCTAAAGCAAGAGATTTGGTAAGCGGGTTAGTTGATATAGATGTAAGTGAAATGAAACCATTTGATTTCCAACAAAACGTTACTCTATTTGGAAAAAATGTTATCTTATCTCAATCTGGTTATACAGGTGAAGACGGATTTGAAATCTATTGTGAAGCAAAAGACACAGTAGACATTTGGAACGGCTTCATTGAACATAATGTAGTTTCATGCGGTCTCGGTGCACGTGATACATTAAGATTAGAAGCTGGCCTTCCATTACATGGTCAAGATTTAACAGAATCTATCACACCTTATGAAGGCGGAATTGCTTTTGCTGCTAAACCACTGATTGAAGAAGACTTCATCGGTAAATCAGTGTTAAAAGACCAAAAAGAAAATGGTTCAGAACGTAGAACTGTTGGCTTAGAGTTACTTGATAAAGGAATTGCAAGAACTGGTTATCCTGTTTTAGACCTTGATGGTAACGAAATTGGGGAAGTTACTTCAGGAACACAAGCACCATCTTCAGGTAAATCAATCGCTATGGCAATTATTAAGCGAGATGAATTTGAAATGGGCCGTGAATTATTAGTTCAAGTACGTAAAAGACAGCTTAAAGCTAAAATTGTTAAGAAAAACCAAATTGAAAAATAATTAAGGGGTGTGTATTGTGAGTCATCGTTATATACCATTAACTGAAAAAGATAAAAAAGAAATGCTAGATAAAATTGGCGCAAGTTCAATTAATGAATTGTTCGGAGATGTGCCAAAAGATATTTTACTAAATAGAGATTTAAATATTGCTAGTGGTGAAGCTGAAACTTCTTTATTAAGAAGACTTAATACAGTTGCAAATAAAAACGTAACTAAAGAAACTCATGCATCTTTCCTAGGTGCTGGCGTTTATGACCATTATGCTCCAGCTGTTGTAGATGCAATGATTTCACGTTCTGAATTCTATACAGCATATACACCATATCAACCAGAAATTTCACAAGGTGAATTACAAGCGATTTTTGAATTCCAAACATTAATTTGTGAACTAACAGATATGGATGTAGCTAACTCATCTATGTATGATGGTATTACTAGTTTTGCTGAAGCTTGTATTTTAGCATTTAATCATACTAAGAAAAATAAAATTGTAGTATCTAAAGGTCTTCATTATCAAGCACTTCAAGTGTTAAAAACTTACGTTAAAGTTAGAGAAGAATTTGAAATTGTTGAAGTTGATTTAGATGGAACAATTACAGACTTAGAAAAATTAGAACAGGCTGTAGACGATGAAACTGCTGCAGTAGCAGTTCAATATCCAAACTTCTATGGTTCAGTGGAAGACTTAGAAAAAATCCAATCATTTATTGAAGGCAAAAAAGCATTATTTATCGTTTATGCTAATCCATTAGCATTAGGCCTATTGACACCTCCAGGTTCATTTGGTGCTGATATTGTAGTAGGAGACACACAACCATTTGGTATACCAGCACAATTTGGTGGACCACACTGTGGTTATTTCGCAACTACAAAAAAATTAATGCGTAAAGTGCCTGGTAGATTAGTAGGACAAACACAAGATGATGAAGGTAACCGTGGATTCGTTTTAACTTTACAAGCCCGTGAACAACATATTCGTCGTGATAAAGCCACTTCTAATATCTGTTCAAACCAAGCATTAAACGCACTTGCATCATCAATTGCTATGTCAGCTCTTGGTAAACAAGGTATTTACGACATTGCAGTTCAAAACTTAGAACACGCAAATTATGCTAAAAATCAATTTAAAGACAACGGTTTTGAAGTGCTTGATGGTACTTCATTCAATGAATTTGTTGTCAAATTCGATCAACCAATCAAAGATATAAATAAAAAATTAGCAGAACATGGTTTCATTGGAGGCTTTGATTTAGGTGAAGCCTCAGCAGATTTCGAAAATCATATGTTAATTGCTGTTACTGAATTAAGAACCAAAGATGAAATTGATACATTTGTTAAGAAAGCTGGTGAGCTAAATGGTAGTAAGTAAATCAAGTCCATTAATTTTTGAAAGATCTAGAGAAGGTAGATATGCATACTCATTACCTCAAAGCGATATAAAAACAGATTCAGTTGAAAGTATTCTTGATGATAAATTTATCCGTAAAAATAAAGCAGAGTTTCCTGAAGTTGCAGAATTAGATTTAGTTCGTCATTATACTGAATTATCAAATAAAAACTTTGGTGTAGATTCAGGTTTTTATCCACTTGGATCATGTACTATGAAATATAATCCTAAAATCAATGAAAAAGTTGCTCGCATACCTGGATTTGCAGAGTCACATCCTTTACAAGAAGAAGAGCAAGTTCAAGGTTCTTTAGAAATTGTGTATAGTTTACAAGAAGAACTTAAAGAAATTACTGGTATGGATGAAGTTACATTACAACCAGCTGCAGGTGCTCATGGTGAGTGGACTGCTTTAATGATTTTCAAAGCGTATCATTTAGATAATGGTGAAGGTCATCGTGACGAAGTTATTGTTCCTGACTCAGCTCATGGTACAAACCCTGCATCTGCGTCATTTGCTGGTTTTAAAGCTGTTACAGTTAAATCAAATGAACGTGGTGAAGTTGATATCGAAGACTTAAAACGCGTTGTTAATGAAAATACTGCTGCAATTATGTTAACTAATCCTAACACTTTAGGTATTTTCGAGAAAAACATCATGGAAATCCGTGAAATTGTACATGAAGCAGGCGGATTATTATACTATGACGGTGCAAACTTAAATGCCATTATGGATAAAGTACGACCTGGAGATATGGGATTTGATGCGGTACATTTAAACTTACACAAAACTTTCACTGGTCCACACGGTGGCGGTGGTCCAGGTTCAGGTCCAGTTGGTGTAAAAAAAGAATTAGCTAGTTATTTACCAAAACCAATGGTAATCAAAGATGGAGATACTTTTAAATACGATAATGATATTAAAAACTCAATTGGACGTGTAAAACCATTCTACGGTAACTTTGGTATTTACTTAAGAGCATACACATATATCAGAACTATGGGTGCTGAAGGTTTAAGAGAGGTTTCTGAAGCAGCAGTTCTTAATGCTAACTATATTAAAGCTAGCTTAAAAGACCACTATGAAATTCCATATGAACAATATTGTAAACATGAATTCGTATTAAGTGGTTCTAAACAAAAAGAACATGGTGTCCGTACATTAGACATGGCAAAACGTTTATTAGACTTTGGTGTTCATCCACCAACAATCTACTTCCCACTCAACGTTGAGGAAGGTATGATGATTGAACCAACTGAAACAGAATCTAAAGAAACGTTAGATTACTTTATCGATGCTATGATTCAAATAGCTGAAGAAGCTAAAAATGATCCAGATAAAGTATTAGAAGCACCACATAGTACAATAATTGATAGATTAGATGAAACTACAGCTGCGCGTAAGCCTGTTTTAAAGTTTGATAATCTACATGAAGAAAAAGAATAATATTTAAAACTTTGACCCTGTAACCAATTTAATTGATTACAGGGTCTTCCTTATTTTAAACTTATGTGAAATATTTTATGTTTATTCTATATTTAGAAAACGTTTCTAAATGATTGTCACATAAATATTAAAAAAACTCTTAAAGAACATCTTTAAGAGTTAGTAAGAAGACAAGAGATTATTTTTTAGTTTTAATCTTACCTGTCCATTTTTTGTATCCACCTTTTAACATATAAATATCTTTATAGCCATTTTTTTTAAGGATACGTGCTGCACGATACCCTGCAACACCGTTTGCATCACAAAGATAAATAGGTTGATCTTTACGTAAACCTTGATATCTTTGACTAAACATTGATATTGGAATGTTACGAGCGCCGTTAATATGTCCGTAATCATAGTCTACTTTCTCACGAACATCAATCACTTGAGCTTTTCTTAAACCTTTGTGAAATTCATTCTGCTCAAGTTCAGTGACTGCTCGTTTATTCATAAACCAATTTCCAAGCATATATAAAATTATTATGACTATAATAGCTAAAGCTATAATCAAAGATACATTCATATTGCATCCTCCCTAATTAACCGATATTATAATTATAAGGCTGTTAGCTAAATTTATCAAAATTTTTTATTGGCTATTTTTATCAAAGATTTATATGTAAAATTTAATATTTTTCTATAGATAATTATATGTTGTGATTGGAGATTATTTTATGACAGAGACATGGAATTTTATAAATACAGGAAGCCATGATCCATATTATAATATGGCAATGGATGAAGCACTCTTAAACTTCGTATCAAGAGGGGAAATTGACCCTGTTGTCAGATTTTACACTTGGAATCCTGCAACGTTATCTGTAGGGTATTTTCAAAGATTAAAGAAAGAAATTGACATTGATAAAGTTAATGAAAAAGGATTTGGATTAGTAAGAAGACAAACTGGTGGTAGAGGGGTTCTTCATGATAAAGAATTAACATATAGTGTTATTGTTTCGGAAGAACATCCTAATATGCCTTCTACCGTAACTGAAGCATATCGTGTCATTTCTGAAGGATTACTTGAAGGATTTAAATTATTAGGTTTTGAAGCATATTTTGCGATTCCACGTTCCAAAGAAGAACGAGAAAAATTAAAACAACCTCGAAGTGCTGTTTGTTTTGATGCACCTAGTTGGTATGAATTAGTTGTTGAAGGCAGAAAAATTGCAGGAAGCGCTCAAACTAGACAAAAAGGCGTTATTTTACAACATGGTTCTTTATTACAAGATGTTAACGTTGATGAGCTTTTCGATATGTTCATTTTTAAAAATGATCGTCTAAAAGATAAGATGAAAAAAGCGTTTGTTGATAAAGCTGTAGCGATTAATGATATTGCTGATAGACATATATCAATTGAAGAGATGGAAAAAGCATTTGAAGAAGGATTTAAAAAGGGGTTAAACATAGAATTTAAACCACTTACTTTATCAGATGAACAAATAAAAGAAGTAAAAGAATTAGAAGAAAAATATCGTTCTGATGAATGGTTATATAAAAAATAAAAAATCATAGGATGGCTAATAATTGGTCATCCTATGATTATTTTTATTTTCTATTTCTCTTTTTATATTTTCTTGCTGCTCTTCTATATTTACGTTGATCTTCAGTTAAGAAAAAGAAATAGTATATTAAATAAATAATTACCGCAATGATTAAAAAGGTGAAAATCGTTTTAGCAAAAGACATTATAAATACATTTAAATTCAAAATCAAGCCAATTGCAGCAATTAAAATTACTAAATAAAACAATATATTTTTCAAATCAAAAACTCCTATTATGAATTGTTAGACATGTTCACTTGAGATAGTTTAGTCTTGCCTTTATTCAACTTATTCGTATTATTATTTTCATATCCGCTCTTAATATCTTTAAATGCCGATTGTAACTCTTTGTTAATTTGTCTAATATTTTTATCTTCCCTTTTATTTGCACTAGATAAATCTTTTTTAGTCACGGCACCCTTATATTTACCATAAGCATCATCAATACCATTAGCAATAGTATTTAATTTTTCAAGATTTTGCTTTTTGTCTTCTTTCTTATTTTTAGACAAATCCAACTGATTATAATTACTAATAACTTTAGTAATATCTTGATAATATTTAGACGAAGCATCTAAAAATTTGGCTTCTTTATTATTATCAACTGTTTTGGAAACATTTTTTTTATCTTTATTAAGAGCCTCAACTTGTGCTTTTTGATTACTTATATCTTGATTTAGCTGTTGAATATCTAACTTCAAGTTATGGTTTTGATCTCTTAATTTGGTTGTCTTATCTTCCAATGGTCCTAAATTTTGAAAGCCACAACCAACCAATAAACATGAAGCTCCAATTATAACGATTAATTTTTTCATTAAAATCTCCCTAAACCAAAATCTCTTTATTTCTAAAATAATTATGCTATTATTTTAATGTAAATAGAGCAAATGTACAAACGTTATACTAGGAGTGATTTGTATGAATAAATTAGCAAAAGTTAAAGACATACTAGATGTTCAACAATTAGATGCTTTAGTTATTTTATCAGATTATAATCGTAGATATTTATCAGATTTCACTGGTACAAGTGGTGCATTAATAATTTCAAAAAATAACTATCAATTAATTACTGATTTTCGATATATTGAACAAGCAACTAATCAAGCAACTGAATTTAGCATCATCAAACGCAGTGGTGGTTTAATTGAAGCGATTGTAGAAATTATTAATAATGAACAATTCAATCATGTTGGTTTTGAGGGACACTTAGTGAGTTATGATACATACCAAACATTAGATCAATCGAAAGCTCAATTAATCTCTATTGGCAATGAGATTGAAAAAATCAGGGAAATAAAGACACCCGAAGAGATAGAAAAGATCAAATACGCTGCTAAAATAGTTGATGATACATATAACTATGTATTAGATATTGCAAAGGTTGGAATGACTGAAAGAGAATTAAAAAGTAAATTAGAAGCTAAAATGTTAGAATTAGGCGCAGATGGCCCTTCATTTGACACAATTGTAGCATCTGGCTATAGAGGCGCTTTACCTCATGGTGTAGCAAGCGATAAAGTCATAGAGCAAGGCGATATGATTACGCTTGATTTTGGGGCATATTACAGAGGATATTGCTCTGATATAACAAGAACATTTGCTATTGGGGAACCTGATCCTAAGATGAAAGATATTTATAACATTGTTCTCAATTCCCAAATTAAAGCAATAAATGAAATCAAAGCTGGAATGACTGTAGCTGAGGCTGACGCGTTATCAAGAGACTATATTGAATCTCACGGTTATGGAGAAGCATTTGGCCACTCTCTTGGACACGGTATTGGTTTAGACATACATGAGGGACCATTATTATCTAAAAATGCAAACGGTATAATAGAAGCAAATAATTGTGTTACTATTGAACCAGGTATTTATGTTGATGGTCTTGGTGGTGTACGCATAGAAGATGACATTTTAATAACTGAAAATGGTTGTGAAGTCTTTACTAAATGTACAAAAGACCTTATTATTTTATAGAAAGCGCATATTTGAGGAGGAAACTGAATGATTTCGGTTAATGATTTTAAAACAGGTTTAACAATTTCAGTAGATAATGGCATTTGGAAAGTTATCGATTTCCAACATGTGAAACCAGGTAAAGGTTCTGCATTTGTACGTTCAAAATTACGTAATTTAAGAACAGGTGCAATTCAAGAAAAGACATTTAGAGCTGGGGAAAAAGTTGAACAAGCGATGATTGAAAATCGTCGCATGCAATATTTATATGCTGATGGAGATAATCATGTATTCATGGATAATGAGACGTTTGATCAAACTGAATTATCAGCTGATTATTTAAAAGATGAATTAAAATATTTAAAAGCTAATATGGAAGTTCAAATCCAATCATATGAAGGTGAAACAATCGGAGTTGAACTACCTAAAACTGTTGAATTAGAAGTTACTGAAACTGAGCCAGGTATCAAAGGTGATACTGCCACTGGAGCAACTAAATCAGCTACAGTTGAAACAGGTTATACTCTAAATGTACCTTTATTCGTTAATGAAGGTGATGTATTAGTTATTAACACTAGCGACGGAAGCTATATCTCAAGAGCTTAGTTGACAGTAGCTAAAGTCTTTCTAATTACTAATTGGAAAGACTTTTTTTAATATCTAAATCATTATTTTATATAAATTACAAAAGTCCATTTATCAATAATAGTAAGCATTAAATAGTAAGATGTAATTCCCTAAAATGACACATGCTTGAATTGGCAAGTTCAGTCAAGTAAAATAGATTGGTAGATGAAAACTAATTCGAGGAGTCAGTAACTTATGAATTTTAAAGAAATAAAAGAATTAATCGAAATTCTTGATCAATCAAGTTTAACTGAAATTAATATTGAAGATAACAAAGGTAGTGTAGTCAACCTAAAAAAACAGAAAGAGACAGAAATAATTACACCGCAATATACACAACAAGCACCATTAGCACCAGCAGCATCAACGATGGCAACACCAAATCAAGGTGCAACAGAATCACCTGTTCCACAAAATAATGATCAAATCGATACAGATGATTCATCATACCAAACAATCAATGCCCCTATGGTAGGTACATTTTATAAATCGCCATCTCCAGAAGAAGATGCATATGTTCAAGTCGGAGATAAAGTTACCAATGAATCTACAGTGTGCATCTTAGAAGCAATGAAATTATTTAACGAAATACAAGCTGAAGTTTCTGGAGAAATAGTTGAAATATTAGTAGAAGACGGACAAATGGTAGAGTATGGCCAACCGTTATTTAAGGTGAAATAATGAAAAAAATCTTAATCGCTAATCGTGGTGAAATTGCGGTTAGAATCATTAGAGCTTGTCATGATTTAGGCATACAAACTGTTGCCATTTATTCTGAGGGAGACAAAGACGCGTTACATACTCAAATTGCTGATGAAGCATATTGCGTTGGTCCAACTCAGTCTAAAGATTCTTATTTGAACATTCCAAATATATTATCAATTGCGACTTCAACCGGTTGTGATGGTATTCACCCAGGATATGGCTTTTTAGCTGAGAATGGTGACTTTGCAGAGTTGTGTGAAGCATGCCAATTGAAATTTATCGGTCCTAGCTATGAGTCTATCCAAAAAATGGGCATCAAAGACGTTGCAAAAGCAGAAATGATTGCAGCTAATGTCCCAGTTGTTCCAGGTAGTGATGGGCTAGTTACAACCATTTCGGATGCAAAACAAATTGCTAAAGAAATTGGATATCCAGTAATTATTAAAGCTACTGCAGGTGGTGGTGGAAAAGGTATACGAGTGGCTAGAACAGAGAAAGAGCTTGAGAATGGCTATCGTATGACTCAACAAGAAGCAGAAACTGCTTTTGGTAATGGAGGTCTTTACCTTGAAAAATTTATTGAAAACTTCCGTCATATTGAAATTCAAATTATTGGAGATCAACATGGAAATGTCATTCATCTCGGAGAGAGAGATTGTACGATTCAAAGACGCATGCAAAAGTTAGTCGAAGAATCACCATCTCCTATTTTATCTGATGAACAACGTGAAGAGATGGGTAATGCAGCTATAAGAGCCGCAAAAGCAGTTAATTATGAAAATGCAGGTACTATTGAATTTATATATGATTTAAATGATAATCAATTTTATTTTATGGAAATGAATACACGTATTCAAGTTGAACATCCTGTCACTGAAATGGTTACTGGCATTGATTTAGTAAAATTACAACTAAAAGTTGCGATGGGTGAAGCACTGCCATACACTCAAGAAGATATTACTATCAATGGTCATGCAATTGAATATCGTATAAATGCTGAAAACCCATATAAGAACTTCATGCCATCTCCTGGTAAAATCACACAATACCTAGCTCCAGGCGGATATGGTGTGAGAATCGAATCAGCTTGTTATACAAATTATACAATTCCTCCATATTATGATTCTATGGTAGCTAAACTCATTGTTCATGAACCAACTCGTGATGAAGCAATTATGACTGGTATTAGAGCATTAAGTGAGTATTTAATTTTAGGAATCGATACAACAATTCCTTTCCATTTAAAACTTATGAATAATGATATATTTAGAAGTGGATCTTTTAATACTAACTTCTTAGAACAATATAATATTATGGACGACGAGGAGTAGGAGGTTAAACCAAATGGTTAAAGTAGCAGATTATTCAAATTCAAACTTAGGTAAAATTGAAATTGCACCTGAAGTTATTTCTGTAGTTGCAAGTATAGCTGTTTCAGAGGTAGAAGGGGTAACTGGACATTTTTCAGAATTGAAAAATAGTAACATTGAAAAAATAAGTCGTAAAAACCTCAATAGAAATTTAAAAATTGATGTTAAAGAAGATGGCATTCAAATTGATGTATATTGCTCTATAAAGCACGGTATAAATATTTCAAAATTTGCAAGTAAAACTCAAACATCTATTTTTAACTCAATTAAAACAATGACTGCTATCGAGCCAAAAGAAATTAACGTTCACATCATGCATATTACTGTCGAATAATATATAGATTACATTTAACAAGGAGTTATTTATGAGTCGTAAAGAATCAAGAATGCAAGCTTTTCAAACTTTGTTTCAGTTAGAAATGAAAGACACAGAATTAACAATCAATGAAGCCATTAATTTCATAAAAGATGATGAGCCTGAATTAGACTTTGAATTTATACACTGGTTAGTAACAGGTGTTAAAGATCATGAACCAGTTCTAGATGATACTATTAAGCCACATCTTAAAGATTGGTCACTTCAACGTTTATTAAAAACAGACCGAATAATATTACGAATGGCTACATTTGAATTATTGCATAGTGATACACCACCAAAAGTAATCATTAATGAAGCTGTAGAATTAGCAAAGCAATTTAGCGACGATGAGCATTATAAATTTATAAATGGTGTGTTGAGTAACATAAAATAATTAATTTGAGTGATGACAATGTCTGAATACTTAAGCGTTACAACTTTAACGAAATATATAAAATATAAATTTGATCAGGACCCACATTTGCAATCTATCTTACTAAAAGGTGAGCTTTCTAACTTTAAAAAACATTCAAGTGGACATCTTTATTTCAACGTTAAAGATAAGGATAGTGTGATAAGTGCAATGATGTTTAAAGGTAATGCGAACCAGCTTACTTTTGAGCCAAAAGAAGGTGATGAAGTTCTTTTAGAAGCACGTGTTTCAGTATATGAACGACGTGGAAATTATCAAATTTATGTGAATAAAATGGAATTAGATGGTATAGGGAACTTGTATCAAAAGTTAGAACAATTAAAGCAAAAATTAAAAAAAGAAGGCTTTTTTAATAATGAACATAAAAAGCCTATTCCTCGATTCCCTAAAAAAATCGCAATCTTAACTGCTAGTACTGGTGCCGCAATTAGAGATATTCAATCTACAATAAATAGTAGATATCCTTTGGCCGAAAAAATCCAAATAAGTACTTTAGTACAAGGTACACAAGCCAAAGAGGATATTATAAAAAATATTAAATATGCTGATTCACTTGGCGTTGATACTATTATTGTAGGCCGTGGTGGTGGATCTATAGAAGATTTATGGAACTTTAATGAAGAAGATGTTGTTAAAGCGATTTTTGAGTGTCAAACACCCATTATTTCAGCTGTTGGACATGAAACCGATTTTACTCTCAGTGATTTCGTAGCAGATGTCAGAGCAGCAACACCAACACAAGCTGCAGTTATGGCGACTCCAGATCAGTACGAATTGATGCAACAAATTAAGCAATACCAATTTTCATTATCAAGGTATATTAAACAGTATCTTGAAAAACAACATAAACAACTAGATCATTTAGCATCTTATTATAAGTTTAAACAACCCTCATTATTATACGATCAACAGATACAACGCAAAGATGATTTAGAAAGACAACTAACTCAATTATTATTATCCAAAATTGAGAATAAAAAATATCAATTAAAAGTTCTTCATCAGAATTTTAATGTAAAAACATTAAATCAAACTATATTACAAAATAATAAGCAACTAATGAATGTAAAAAATCGTTTATCAAATCTAACAATGAAAAACATTCATAATAATAAATTAGAGCTCAAAAATAAAGTTGAACTATTAAATAATTTAAGTCCTACTAATACTATGTTGAGAGGCTATTCTATTATTAATAAAGATGATAAAGTCATTACAAGTACACAGGATTTAAGTAAAGATGATGAAATTACATTAGCAATGAAAGATGGTAGCGTAGATGCCATTGTTAAAAAGGTTAGGTGTGAACATGAGTAAAGATCAACAAAGTTTTGAAGAAATGATGCAAGAATTAGAAAATATCGTTCAAAAATTAGATAACGAGACTGTATCATTAGAAGAATCATTAGAGTTATATCAACGTGGTATGAAACTTTCAGCAACATGTGATGCAACACTTAAAGATGCTGAAAAGAAAGTAAATCAACTTATTAAAGATGAAGCAGAGGATGAAGAAAATGGCAAAGAAGTCAATGAATGAATTAATTGATCAAATTAATAGCGCTCTTGACGGTGTAATCGAAACTTCACCACTAAATACAAATCTAGAAGAAAGTATGCAATATTCTCTCAATGCGGGTGGTAAAAGAATAAGACCACTTCTTGTATTTTTAACATTAGATGTATTAAATCAAGATTATAAAAAAGGTAAAAAAACTGCATTGGCATTGGAAATGATTCATACGTATTCTTTAATTCATGATGATCTTCCTGCGATGGATAATGATGATTACCGTCGTGGTAAACTTACCAATCACAAAGTCTATGGTGAATGGAAAGCTATTTTAGCTGGTGATGCACTACTAACTAAGGCATTTGAAATCATTGCTGATGATGAATTATTAGAATCTGATGTTAAAGTTAAAATACTTTCCAGATTAGCGCATAACAGTGGCCACTTAGGCATGGTCGGAGGACAAACATTAGACATGCAAAGTGAAGATAAACCTGTTGATTTGGATACGCTTGAACAGATACATAAAGCTAAAACAGGAGCATTACTTCAATTCGCAGTATTAAGTGCAGCTGATATTGCTAAAGTAGATAAGTCTACATTACAAGCTCTTGAAGATTTTAGTAATCATATGGGTTTGATGTTCCAAATTAAAGATGATTTGCTCGACGTATATGGTGATGAATCTAAATTAGGAAAAAAAGTTGGTAGTGACATCGAAAATCACAAAAGTACGTATGTTTCTTTATTAGGTAAAGATGGTGCTGAAAATAAATTAAATTTTCATAGAGATGCTGCCATAGAATCAATAGAACAACTTTCTTCACACTATGATATTAAACCTCTATTAGATATCGTTGAGCTTTTCTACACACGTGATCATTAATTATCATTAATATTAACCCTTCAAAGCTATTGTTTAAAAATTGGCGTTGAAGGGTGTTTTAGTACACTATTTTAAATTGTGGCATTACATTTATATCCTAATTTTATTTTACATATTTATTTATTTGTTTATGCATTTTTTCTATACAAATTAACTAATTGTACCTATTAGTATTTAAATAAAACAATTTACGATTATTGAGTTGTCAGTTACGTATGCATAATAACAATAGTAGTAGTAAAAAAAATGATGTGTTAAAATCATTGTATAATTATTCGAAACTAGGAGTGTTCATAATGGCAAAAAAATCTGTGAGACACATAAAGATTAGAGAAATTATCTCAAGCGAACAAATAGAAACTCAAGACGAACTAGTAAAACGTCTTAATGAATACGACCTTAATGTTACGCAAGCTACCGTATCACGTGATATTAAAGAATTACAATTAATCAAAGTTCCTGCACCCTCAGGTCAGTATGTATATAGCTTGCCTAATGATCGAAAATACCATCCATTAGAAAAATTGGGTCGTTATCTCATGGACTCATTTGTAAATATAGAAGGTACAGGTAATCTACTCGTCTTAAAAACCTTACCTGGTAACGCTCAATCTATTGGCGCTATACTAGACCAAATCGATTGGGATGAAGTACTCGGTACTATATGTGGTGATGATACTTGCCTTTTAATTTGTAAAGATGAAGATGCAAGTAATACAATTAAAACAAGAATTTTCAATTTATTATAAGGATGCGATGAATTCATGTTACAAACCTTATCAATAAAACAATTTGCAATTATTGATGAATTAGAAATTCATTTTTCAGATGGATTAACAGTTCTAAGTGGTGAAACGGGTTCAGGTAAATCAATCATCATAGATGCGATTGGTCAGTTAATTGGAATGCGTGCATCATCAGATTATGTTCGACATGGTGAAAAGAAAGCGATTATTGAAGGCATATTTGATATAGATGAAAGTAAAGATGTTATTCATATACTTCATAATCTTGATATAGAAATCGACGAGGACTTCTTATTAGTAAAAAGAGAAATATTTAGCACTGGTAAAAGTATTTGTAGATTGAATAATCAAATTGTTACGCTTCAAGATTTGCGAAAAGTGATGCAAGAACTATTAGATATTCATGGTCAACATGAAACACAGACACTTCTTAAACAGAAGTATCATTTAAAATTATTAGATGATTATGCAGAAGCCAAGTATTTATCAACTAAAGAAAAATATCAAAATGTGTTTAATCAATATAAAAGTAAAACAAAGGAATTAGAAGAATTAGAGTCTGCCGACCAAGCGTTACTTCAACGTTTGGATTTAATGAAATTTCAATATGAAGAATTAGAAGAAGCTTCTTTAAAAGAGGGCGAAATTGAGCAATTAGAAGTCGATATACGTAGAATTCAAAATTCCGAAAAACTAAGCATGGCGCTTAATAATGCGCATGTCACTTTGACTGATGAGCATGCAATTACAGATAGACTATATGAATTAAGTAATCATTTACAATCTATAGATGATATTTTGCCTGATAAATTTAGTAAATTAAAAGAGGATATTGATCAATTTTATTACACGCTTGAAGATGCTAAGCACGAGTTATATGATGAAATGTCAAACACTGAATTTGATGAGCAAATGCTTAACGAGCTTGAATCACGAATGAATTTATTAAACAATCTTAAAAGAAAATATGGCAAAGACATTAATGAATTAATTTCATACAAAGATAAGCTTCAAAATGAAATAGCCAAAATCGAAAATTATGAAGAAAGTACATCACAATTACGTGAGGAAATTAGTCAATTATATGATGAAGTGATGACAAAAGGCAAAGTGTTATCTAGAGAGCGTCGCACAGTAGCTCGAACATTAAGAGATCATATCGTTTCTGAAATACAAAATTTACAAATGAAAGATGCTAATTTAGAAATCTCATTCCAATTATTAGATAAACCAACAATTGATGGTATAGAATTTGTAGAGTTTTTAATCAGTCCTAATAAAGGGGAACCACTCAAAAGTTTAAATAAAATTGCATCTGGCGGTGAGTTGTCTCGTATAATGCTAGCCCTAAAAAGTATTTTTGTACAATCAAGGGGACAAACTGCAATTTTATTTGATGAGGTAGATTCAGGAGTGTCAGGACAAGCTGCTCAAAAAATGGCTGAAAAAATGAGAGATATAGCTGAATATATTCAAGTAATATGTATTTCGCACTTACCACAAGTTGCATCTATGAGTGATCACCATTTATTAATTAGTAAAGCATCCAATGATGATCGTACAACAACTCAAGTTAAAGAGTTAGAAAATGATGATAAAATTGATGAAATCGCACGAATGATTTCTGGTGCTAGTGTTACTGAATTAACTAGAGAAAATGCAAAAGAAATGATTAGCCAAAATCAAAGAAAAAGTAGTAAGTAAATCATTGAATTTATTAATATTTATTTTTGCTGTAAAATAAATATTAACATTATAAAATGAATATTTTAATTTTATATGAAACCTACTCATTGAGTTACTAAATTCATTTAAAATTTAAAGTCACTTACACATTAACGTTATTAAATCCAATCGCTAAGCAAGTTAGGAGTAAAATTATGAGTGAAAAGCAATATGACCTAGTCATCTTAGGTGGAGGAACCGCTGGTTATGTAGCGGCAATTCGAGCATCACAATTGGGTAAAAAAGTAGCTATAGTAGAGAAATCTTTGTTAGGTGGCACTTGTCTTCACAAAGGTTGTATTCCTACAAAAGCTTTATTAAAATCTGCTGAAATTTTAAGAACAGTTAAAGATTCAGGTCATTTCGGTGTGAATGTTGGTCAATATTCATTTGACTTAAAATCTATGATGAAACGTAAAGACAAAATTGTTAAGCAAATGCATCAAGGTATTGAGGGTTTAATGCAGAAAAATCACATAGATATATTTAATGGCACAGGTAGAATTATGGGGACATCTATTTTCTCACCTCAAAGTGGTACCATTTCAGTTGAATATGATAATGGGGAATCTGAATTATTACCTAATCAGAATGTATTGATAGCTACAGGTTCACTACCAACTCAATTACCATTCTTACCTTTCAATCACAATACAGTTCTATCTAGTAATGACATATTGCAACTCACTGATTTACCTGCAAGCATAGCAATCATTGGCGGTGGAGTAATAGGTCTTGAATTTGCTTCTTTATTAATTGACTTAGGTGTAAATGTTAGTGTGATAGAGGCAGGTGAACGAATCTTGCCTAATGAGAGTGCTCAAATTGCACATTTTCTAAAAACATCACTTATAGCAAGAGGAGTAACGTTCTATGAAAATTGCGCTTTAAATGAATCTGCAGTTACAGTCAACTCTAATTCTGTAACTATACAAGTTAATAAAGATAAAACTATAGAAGTAGAAAAAGTTTTAGTATCAATTGGTCGCAAGCCTAATACTAATGATATAGGATTAAATAATACTAAAATTAAAACTGATTATAACGGTAATATACTTGTTAATGACTTTTTACAAACTGAAGATAAGCATATTTATGCTGCAGGTGATTGCATAGGTAAGCTTCAATTAGCACATGTATCTTCTAAAGAGGCAATACTTGCTGTTGAACACATGTTTAATGGCAATGGCCTACCTCTAAATTATGACAAGATGCCGAAATGCATATATACACACCCAGAAGTTGCTTCAATTGGTTACAATAAAGAAACAGCCGAAGCCAAAAACATTAAAACCAAATCATTTAAAGTAAGCTTTAATGCAATTGGTAAAGCAGTAATAGAGGAAACTACTAATGACAGAGGATTTTGTGAATTGATAATTAGTGATGAAACTAATGAAATTATCGGTATTAATATGATAGGTCCTCAGGTTACTGAATTAATCAACGAAGCCTCTTTATTGCAATTTATGAATGGTTCAGCAATTGAGTTAGGTCTGACAACACATGCACACCCTTCTATATCAGAAGTACTTATGGAATTGGGATTGAAAGTAGAAAATAGAGCAATACACGTTTAACAGGAGGAACAATAAAGATGATTGATTATAAATCTGTCGGACTTTCAGAAGAAGACCTTAAAGAAATCTATAAATGGATGGATTTAGGTAGAAAAGTAGATGAACGATTATGGTTATTAAACCGCGCAGGTAAAATTCCATTTGTTGTTAGTGGACAAGGACAAGAGGCTACACAAATAGGAATGGCATACGCTATGAAAGAAGGAGATATTTCATCTCCATATTATAGAGATTTAGCATTTGTTACTTTTATGGGGATTTCTCCATATGATACAATGCTAGCTTCATTTGGAAAAAAGGATGATATTAATTCTGGAGGAAAACAAATGCCCTCCCACTTTAGTCATCGTGAAAAGGGCATATTATCACAAAGTTCTCCAGTTGCTACACAAATACCACATTCAGTTGGAGCTGCATTAGCTTTAAAAATGGATAAAAAACCAAATATTGCTACGGCAACTGTCGGTGAGGGAAGTTCAAATCAAGGAGATTTTCATGAGGGTTTAAACTTTGCAGGCGTTCATAAATTACCATTTGTTTGTGTCATCATCAATAATAAATATGCGATATCTGTGCCTAATACATTACAATACGCTGCAGAAAAACTTTCTGATAGAGCCTTAGGATATGGCATATATGGTGAGACAGTAGATGGGGATGATCCGATAGCAATGTATAAAGCTATGAAAGATGCTAGAGAACGTGCACTAAATGGTGAGGGTGCCACTCTAATTGAAGCTATAACACATCGTATGACGCCACATTCTTCAGATGATGATGATACATATCGTACGAAAGAAGAAAGAGAAGCATTAAAAACTTATGATTGTAACCTTAAATTTAAAGATTATTTATTAGAAAAAGAGATTATTAATCAAGAATGGTTAGACAATATAGAGCAAGAGCATAAAGAAATTATTAATAAAGCCACTAAAGATGCAGAAAAAGCGCCATATCCATCTGTAGAAGAAACATATCAATTTGTTTATGACCCAGAAGGAGGTATGGGCAATGAGTAAAATGAATTATATTGAAGCAATACAACAAGCGCAAGACCTAGCCATGGAACTTGATAATAACGTATTTATATTAGGTGAAGATGTAGGACGTAAAGGTGGCGTTTTTGGTGCAACTAGAGGTCTTCAAGATAAATATGGTGTTGAAAGAGTAATAGATACACCTTTGGCTGAATCAAATATTGTAGGGACTGCTATTGGAGCAGCAATGATTGGTAAACGACCAATTGCAGAAATTCAATTCGCAGATTTTATACTTCCTGCAGTTAATCAGATTATTAGTGAAGCAGCTAAAATGCGCTATCGTTCAAATAATGACTGGCAATGTCCTATCACAATCAGAGCACCCTTTGGTGGTGGGGTACATGGTGGTTTATATCATTCTCAAAGTATCGAGAGCATCTTTGCGTCTACACCTGGGCTAACTATTGTCATACCTTCATCTCCTTATGATGCTAAAGGATTATTATTATCCTCTATTGAGTCAAACGATCCAGTATTGTTCTTTGAACATAAAAAAGCATATCGCTTCTTGAAAGAAGAAGTGCCGGATGGTTATTATACAGTTCCTCTTGGAAAAGCTGATGTAAAACGTGAAGGGAATGACATAACTGTATTTACATATGGTTTGTGTGTAAATTATTGTATGCAAGCTGCTGATATTTTAGCAGCAGATGGTATTAGTGTTGAAATAGTTGATTTGAGAACTATTTATCCTCTAGATAAAGAAACAATTATTGAACGTGCTAAAATTAATGGCAAGATTTTATTAGTAACAGAAGATAATCTAGAGGGCAGTGTCATGTCAGAAGTCTCTGCAATCATAGCTGAAAACTGTTTATTTGAACTTGATGCACCTATTATGAGATTAGCTGGACCGGATGTTCCTTCAATGCCATTTTCTCCTAATCTTGAAAATGAAGTTATGATGAATCCTGATAAAATCTTAGAAAAAATGCGAGAACTTGCACAATTTTAAGGAGGAAAAGTTATGGATATAAAAATGCCAAAACTAGGCGAAAGTGTTCATGAAGGTACTATTGAGCAATGGCTTATTTCAGTGGGTGACTATGTTGATGAATATGAACCCTTATGTGAGGTAATTACTGATAAAGTAACTGCTGAAGTACCTTCAACTGTATCTGGTACTATCACTGAAATTTTAGTTTCAGAAGGTGAAACAGTTCAAATAGATCATGTTATTTGTAAAATTGAAACTTCTGAAACAGATAATTCTACCAACACTAAAAATACCGATATTGAAACCGTTAAAGATTCGACAAATTTAAATATAAATGGTAATGATACTTTAACAGTCGAAACGTCAGCATCGGCTTCAAATAATACTTCTTATAAAGAAGTAAAGCATTCTGTTAAAACAAATGCACAGGCATCATTACTTAATAATGGTCGATATTCACCAGTAGTTTTTAAAATTGCATCTGAAAATAATATTGATTTATCATTAGTTCCTGGCACAGGTTTCGAAGGACGTGTGACTAAAAAAGATATTGAAAATTATATTAATTCAAGTCATCAGGAACCGAAAATAAATAACAATGCACTATCTAGTTTCGAACATACGAAATCCAACGTAGATTCTACTCAGAGTCAAGTTGGTCAATCTATACCAGTCAAAGGTGTTCGTAAAGCAATAGCTCAAAACATGGTGACAAGTGTAACTGAAATCCCTCATGGTTGGATGATGCTTGAAGTTGATGCAACAAACTTAGTTAAAACTAGAAATCATCATAAGAATTCGTTCAAAGAGAACGAAGGTTATAATTTAACTTTCTTTGCATTCTTTGTAAAAGCTGTTGCAGAAGCATTAAAATCAAACCCACTATTAAATAGTAGCTGGGATGGAGAAGAAATTATTCTTCATAAAGATATTAATATTTCAATTGCTGTAGCAGATGAAGATAAACTTTATGTTCCTGTTATTAAACACGCTGATGAAAAATCAATCAAAGGTATTGCTAGAGAGATAAATGAACTAGCACTTAAAGCAAGAAATAAACAGCTATCACAAGAAGATATGTCTGGTGGAACATTTACAGTTAATAATACTGGTACATTTGGATCCGTTTCATCAATGGGAATTATAAATCATCCACAAGCAGCGATTTTACAAGTAGAATCTATTGTAAAAAAACCAGTCGTTATTGATGATATGATTGCAATTAGAAGCATGGTTAATTTGTGTATTTCAATTGATCATAGAATACTTGATGGTGTTCAAACAGGGCGCTTCATGTCTCAAGTTAAAGAACGTATTGAACAATTCACAGTAGAAAATACAAGTATCTACTAGTTTAAAATGATTTATCATATTCCCTGGACAAGCTATTTGAACTCTAACACTTATATTTAGTAGAATAGCATTGAATAAATAAAAGATTGAAAGGTGATTAAAATGGATTTAAATTTTGATTTATATATGAACGGCGTGGTTGAACAAGCTCGTAATGAAATTGAAAATGCGGGATATGAACAATTAACAACTGCAGATGAAGTTGATAAAGTATTACAACAAAATGGTACTTCATTAGTAATGGTTAATTCAGTTTGTGGATGTGCGGGAGGAATTGCACGTCCAGCAGCATCACATGCATTACATTATGATAAACTACCTGATAGACTTGTTACAGTATTTGCTGGACAAGATAAAGAGGCTACGCAACAGGCTAGAGACTATTTTGAGGGTTATGCACCTTCAAGTCCATCATTTGCATTAATTAAAGATGGTAAAATCACTGAAATGATTGAACGTCATCAAATTGAAGGCCATGATGTAATGGATGTTATTAATCAGTTACAAGGCCTATTTGATAAATATTGCGACGAAAGATAAGAGGATTTACTAATGTTAAAGTTAAATCCTTATAAGATTGGATTTAGAACGCTTAAAACAGCAGTAGGTATCACATTAGGTGTTATTTTAGCTAAATGGATGGGGCTTGATAATTATGCATCAAGTGCTATCCTCATTGTATTATGTATTAAACATACTAAAGTTCACTCAGTACAAGCTATCTTATCAAGATTTGTATCTTGTATACTAATTCTAATGTTTGGTTCATTGGTTTTTAGCTTATTAGGTCAGAATGCGCTTGTTTTGGGATTAATTGTATTATTATTTATTCCGATAACTGTTATGTTGAAAGTTCAAGAGGGTGTTGTAACTAGTTGTGTTATATTATTACATGTTTTCAATGCAACTACGATTAATTTACATTTAATCATAAATGAATTACTCTTATTAACTATTGGACTAGGAATCGCATTCATCATGAATTTAATTATGCCAAGTTTAGACAAAACATTAGTTTCTTTTAAGAAAGATATAGAAAAAGGCTTCAAAGAAATCTTTATGACATATAGCGAAGCTTGCTCAAATTATAATAATGATCTTACTTTATCTTTCGAAAAACTCCAATTAGACATTCGAAAAGCCAAATCTATCGCATTTAGAGATGTTAAAAATCATTTTATTAGAAATGAAAATTCATATTATCACTATTTTGATATGAGACAAGAACAACTTGAATTATTGCGCAGAATTAAACCGTTATTAAATCAAGTTACTGTCGATGACCCATTACTGACTGATGTATCTCATTTAATGTCAGAAATTGGTAATAACGTAAATAGTAATGATTATACTGCTTTACGATTACATTCACTGTATGAAATCCGTTTATCACTAGACGAATTACCTCTTCCTAAATCTCATCAATCTTTAAAATCACGTTCAAGTATGATGCAAATATTAAATGAACTAGAAGAGTATTTAAACATTAAATCTCAATTTGGATCACTACGGTTACACAATGAAATATAATTAGTGATTAAATAAAAAAAGGCTGGTACATAATTCCTAGCAAAATAGCCAGTAAATGAGTTTTTATAAATTCATTTACTGGCTTCTTTATTTACAATACTTCGTATTCTTGGCTCGCTTGCCCAACGTGCTTTGCTTGTAGAAACTAATTAACTCAGTTTCTCTGTGTTGGGGCCCTTCTTAGGGGATAGCTTCAGCCTGTAGTCTTCAACTTGTCCTGTTCCCTCAAGAGTCTCGCCAAAATACTTTGTATTTATATGTAATTTTTCATTCATTACTTTAAAAAATAAGGCACTTTCGTATAATTTAATAAACTTCAGTTCTTATCCCAACAAATGGTATTTCAAGACATGTAAATGATATTGTTGAAACAATCCCTAAGACCGAATTCGATGAATTCATTTGTCCGAACAATAAAAGAATAGGATTCAAAAGATATGCCTATCGCCATGATAAGAATGGTTTTAAACGAGACTTTAAATTATATGAATGTGATGATTGTTCAGAATGTCCGCTGAAACAACAATGTGTCAGCTTTGGAGTTATATGGCACAAATTTTGTTCTTTAAATGGCAAAACACCCCCTTATTTATTTAATAAGAGGTGTTTATTATTATCTCAATTTAAACTTTTCTATAGCTAATTTAATCTCGTCTCTAACACGTTGGAATTCTGACCATTCTTTACCTGCTGGGTCATCAAAACCCCAATGCTCTTTTTTAACATTTGGTGGTAAAATAGGACAATTATCGTCTGCATCACTACATAATGTTACGACCAAATCTGATTGTTTTAAAATATCATTATCAATCAAGTCTGACGTATGGTTTGATATATCAATATCTACTTCTTTCATAGCTTCTATTGCTTTAGGATTAACACCATGTGTTTCAATACCAGCAGAATAGACATTCCAATCTTCACTCAATATTTCCTTTCCCCAACCTTCAGCCATTTGGCTACGACAAGAGTTTCCTGTACATATAAAGTAAATTGTTTTCTTATCCATAATTAAAGCCTCTTTTCTTAAAATATGATTAGTGTAAGATATAAACCTAAGAGTGTTACAAATAGGACTGGAATAGTAATGATAATTCCAGTTTTAAAGTATGTTCCCCACGAAATCTTTACACCTTTTTGTGTTAAGACATGTAGCCACAATAATGTTGCTAAAGAACCAATTGGCGTAATTTTAGGTCCTAAATCAGAACCTATGACATTCGCATAAACCATGCCTTCTTTTAATATTCCTGTAGCGCTGGATTGACCAATCGCTATTGCATCTATTAAAACAGTTGGCATGTTATTCATAATTGAAGATAAGAAAGCAGCTATAAAGCCCATACCCATGATACTGCTGAATAACCCATAACTTGAAAGATCTGTTAGGACATCCCCAAGAATCGTTGTAATACCAACATTTTTTAGTCCATACACAACAAGGTACATACCAATAGAGAATACAACAATATTCCATGGAGCTCCTTTAATTACTTGTTTTGTATGAACTGCTTTAGATTTACGAGCTAATATTACAAAGATAAGAGCAATGATACCAGCAATGATTGATACAGGTATTTGAATAAACTCACTAACAAGATAACCCACAAGTAGTATTGCTAATACAATCCATGAAAGCTTAAATAATTTAGGATCTTTGATAACATTTTTAGGATTTGAAAGATTTTCTGTATCGAACCTTTTAGGTATAGATTTTCTGAAATATAACCATAAAACGAGGATACTAGCAATCAAAGAGAATATATTAGGAATAATCATTCGACTAAAATACTCAATAAACCCAATATCAAAGTAATCTGCAGAAACAATATTAACTAAGTTACTTACAATTAAGGGCAGTGATGTAGTATCTGCAATAAAACCACTGGCAATAATAAAGGGGGAAATCACTTTTTTATTAAATCCTAGATTCCTTACCATCGCTAATACAATGGGCGTTAAGATTAAAGCTGCACCATCATTTGCGAAAAATGCTGCTACAATTGCCCCTAATATCATGATAAAAACAAACATTTTTAATCCATTACCGTTTGAAGCCTTGACCATATGTATCGCAGACCACTCAAAAAATCCAATCTCATCT